>JACQWZ010000097.1 GCA_016209005.1 Candidatus Kuenenbacteria bacterium | reverse complement strand
TTAAAGTTAAAAAATTAAATAATTTTTTAGAATGTTAAATATTATTAACATTTTTTACTTTAATTATATCATTTATTTCGGCAACATTTTTATTTGCAGATATGAGAGGCTTTCGTCTATATTTTAACTTGCATATTGCGAGCGGGTTGACAAATATTATAATAAATACTATATTTATAGTTAGGGGTATAATTATAAATAAATAACCACGTCTATATGAACAATGATCTAATATTAAAAGAAATTGAAAAACAAAATCAACACTGGAAAGGTGGTGTTTCTTGGTTTAGCGCAAAACAATATAAAAGAAAATTATTTAATGAATTTATAAAATATTTAGATGAAGAACAAATTTTATCCATTATTGGATTAAGAAGAACAGGGAAAACAACTCTTATAAAACAAGTTATGCAATATTTAATGGATAAAAATAATGTTAAGCCTCGAGATATTTTATTTATTAGTTTTGATGAAGCATTAGTGACTTCAAAACTTTCTTTAGATAATTATCTTAATACGTATTTAGAAAAAATCAGCGAAACAGACACATTAAAATTTATATTTTTAGACGAAATTCAATATATAGACAAATGGCAACATATTTTAAAAAGATATTATGACACAAGAGGGAAAATAAAATTTATTATTAGCGGTTCTTCCTCATTGTTTATTAAGAAAAAAATAACAGAAAGTTTGGCGGGTCGCATTTATGAATTTAAATTAAATCATTTAAATTTTGAGGAATTTTTAGAAATAAGCAAAGTAGAAAATAAAATTATTAAAGAATATAAAAAATTTGCTATTGCTAATCTTGATAAAATTACGCGCAAACAGAATGAGTATCAATTATTTCTTGCTCAATATGGAACAAAATTTGAAAAACTTTTTGAAGATTATTTACTTTATTATCAATTTCCCGAAACAATTTTTAAAACTGACAAACAAAAAATATATAAATATATTACAGATGCCATATATAAAAAAACAATAGAATATGATATCCCACGGCTTTTTGATGTTGATAAAATTGATGAATTAAAATTTATTTTTCAAATTTTTATTAATGAAATGGGCAATATAATTGAATATACAAATATATCTAAAGAAGCAGGGGTTGAATTAAATACTTTAAAAAAATATATCTACTATTTTAATGAGAGTTTGCTTTTTAATGTTATTTATAATTATTCAAAATCATTTCGAAAATCAAAGAGATTGCAAAAAAAAGGCTATGTTGCCAGCACAAATTTTTTTACTACTTTTCATCCAGAATACTTTGAACAGAAAATAATCTCAAATCAATACATTGGAAAATTAGCTGAAAATTATGTTTATAATATTTTAAAAGACAAATTTCAATATATTTCATTTTATAGAAAGGGGAACAATGAAATTGATTTTGTTTGTGGCAATGAATATTTAAATAAACAAAAAATAAAATTGATAGAAGTAAAATATACTGATAATTTATCAAAAGAAAAATTTTTATTTTTAAAAAATACCGCTCAAAATATTTTCAAAAGCTTACCTTATTATATTTTTTCGAAAAATAATTTTATTCGCGATAAAAATAAAATTATTATTCCATGCTTTTTAATCAGTGCCTAAATATTAGAAGTGTAAGAGGTTCAACCTCCTACATATTTATTATTTTCTAAAAACCCAAAATTTATAACCAATAAAATTCCAGACCATAGAGATTGAAATTGCTAAAAGTTTGGCTATATTTACCCAAAGCAATTGAGAGATGTCAAAAAAAGGCGGAATAAAAGTGGTAATAGAATAAACAATACTTGTATTTATAATACAACCTGCCAAACTAATTAGAAAAAAAATTAAAAAAGAGCTTGTCTCTTTTTTTTTAAATGTCCAAAATTTATTTAAAAAATAACTATTTGTAGTTGCCAAACTAAAAGAAATAAAATTTAACAATCCAAGCCATCCGCCTTTGTAAATTCCCGTCATTAAAATTAAAAAATTAAAAAAAATAAAATCTAATCCAGTATTAATTATTCCAACGATGGCAAATTTTATAAATTGTTTTTTTATCATATTGTTATTTTCCCGCCCATCTGTTAAAATCTAATAAATCCATTATTCATTATTTTAAATATAAACACAAGAACAATTTTGAAATTAAAAATTATAAATTTTAAATTATAAATTAAATCTATAATTCTATAATCTCTCATTTTTTAAAATTAATCTAAAATTTAAAATCTATAATTTCAGGAGTTACGCACTATTAATGTGCATTTGGCTAATATTAGCTAAAAATGAAAAATTAACAAAAATTCAATTTTCGCTAACTTTAGCCATTTTTTGATTAAACTGCGTAAGTCCTGAATTTCTAATTTCTTTCGCATTCTTATTTATGCCTAAAATTAAATCGCCAAAAAACTGGGCGAATTTTACTCCAAAAAAAATAAGCCTATTTAAACATTTTAAAAAAAGAAAAAGAAAAGGGACTTTTAAAAATTTTTTAAAAATCGCTTTTTTGATGTTTTTTATTTTAATAACTTTATCTGGAATAAGCGGGGTAGTCGCGTGGACCTGGCTTTCAAAAGATATTCCCGATCCTGATAAATTATTAAAACGTTCCGAAGAATTAAGCACTAAAATTTATGATCGAACCGGCAAAATAATTCTTTATGAAATTTATGGCGAAAAAAAAAGAACCCTTATTTCTTTAGAAGAACTTCCGGAATATATTAAATGGGGCGCCGTGGTTGTTGAAGATAAAAGATTTTATCAGCATCATGGTTTTGATTTTAAAAGAATTGTCAAAGCTTTTTGGGTTAACACAACTCAAGGCGGAATATTTCAAGGAGCCTCAACTATTACTCAACAATTTGTAAAAAACGCTATTTTAACGTCTAAAAAAACCTACGCTCGAAAAATCAAAGAAGTTATTTGGGCCTATGAAATAGAAAATAAATTTTCTAAAGACCAAATTTTAAAAATGTATCTCAATGAAATTCCTTTTGGCTCTCAATCTTATGGCATTGAAGTGGCTAGTCAAACTTATTTTGCCAAATCCGCCGGCGATTTAACTCTTGACGAAGCGATTTTGTTAGTCGCTTTGCCAAAAGCCCCGACTTATTATTCGCCATGGGGAAATCATCGAGAAGAACTTTTGGCTCGCCAAAAACTTATTTTAGATTTGATGGTTCAAGAAGGGCATCTTAACAAAGAAGAAGCTGAAAGAGCTAAAAAAATAGATGTTTTAAAAAAAATTGTTCCTCGCAAAGAAAATATTTTAGCTCCTCATTTTGTTATGTATGTCAAAGAACTTTTGACTCAAAGATATGGAGAAAAAGTGGTTGAACAAGGGGGATTAAAAGTTATTACCACTTTAGATTTTGAAAAACAAAAAATAGCCGAAGAAAAAATTAAACAAGGCGTTGAAAAAAATAAAAAATGGAAAGCGACAAATGCCGCTTTAGTGGCAATTGATCCTAAAACTGGAGGAATTTTAGCCATGGTTGGATCAAAAGATTATTTTAATTTAGAAGATGACGGAAATGTTAATGTCGCTCTCCGTCCTCGCCAACCCGGATCCTCTTTTAAACCCATTGTTTACGCTGCCGCTTTTAAAAAGGGGTACACTCCTTCAACTGTTCTTTTTGATTTAGAAACTAATTTTGACACAACCGGCAAAAAAACTTATATTCCACAAAATTATAATAAAAAAGAACATGGCCAAATAACTTTAAAAAATGCTTTGGCTGGTTCTTTAAATATTCCAGCCATTAAGGTTCTTTATTTGACTGGCATAAATTCTGTTTTAGATTTAGCCGAAGAATTAGGTTATTCCACTCTTAAAGATAGAGAAAGATTTGGTCTAGCTTTGGCTTTGGGAGCTGGCGAAGTAAAACTTTTAGAACACACTTCCGCTTTTGGAGTTTTTAGTCAAGAAGGAATTAAATATGAAACTAATCCTATTTTAAAAATAGAAGATTATCAAGGAAAAATAATAGAAGATTATTCTTCTGTTTCTGGACAAAGAATATTAGATGAAGAAGTTTGCCGTCAACTAAATGACATTTTATCTGATAATTCAGCCCGATCTTTTATTTTTAGCGTTCATAATAATTTTACTTTGGGTAAAAGACCAGTCGCCGCCAAAACTGGAACGACTAATGATTTTAGAGACGCCTGGACAATGGGATATACGCCTTCGTTGGTTGTTGGCGTTTGGGCGGGAAATAATGATAATTCTAAAATGAAATCAACTGGCGGCGACATCGCCGGTCCTATTTGGAATAGTTTTATGAAAGAGGTTTTAAAAAATACGCCAATAGAAAAATTTACTTTGCCTAAAAAAATAATTACCAATAAAGCTGTTTTGAATGGAAAATTAGCCAATGAAACTATAATTAAAATCGATCGAGCTTCGGGAAAATTAGCCACTGATTTAACTCCTCCTTCTTTTGTGATAGAAAAAACTTATTCCGAGGTTCATGATATTTTATATTATGTGAACAAAGATGATCCTCGCGGACCTTTTCCTAAAAATCCATGGAAAGATCCTCAATTTAAAAATTGGGAAAAGCCTGTTCAAAAATGGATTGAAAAACAAGGCATTTTAAATGAAAAACCGCCAAAAGAATATGACGATCTCCATATTAAAGAAAATCAACCTAAAATAACAATAATTTTTCCAACTGATAATGAAACAATCAGTGGTTCTTTTATAGAAACAAAAATTGAGGCGGAAATTCCTCGAGGGAAAACAAGCAAATTAGAATTTTTTATTGATAATCAATTGATTAAAACAATTGATTATCTGCCTCAAGATTTTGCCCAAGTGGCAAGTTTAAATTTTGAAAACGGCTTTCATAAACTTAAAGTTAAAATTTTTGACGACATTGATAATTCAGCGGAAACTGAAATTAATTTTAATTTATTAAGAGAAAATTATAGTCCTCAAATTTTATGGATTAGTCCGGAAAATAATTCTGTTTTTCAAATTGTAGGGGTTCAAAATTTTGAACCCATTAAATTAAATTTTTCTTTAATAGATATTTTTAATCCAAAAAATATAAAAATTTACAGCCGCAACATGATGCTGGATCAAGATTTTTTAATTGGAGAGTTAAACGACATTCAATCCAATCAAATAACTTTTGATTGGCGAGATCCCATTGTGGGAAATTATTATCTTTATGTCATCGCAATTGATAAAGATGATAAAATATTTCAAAGTGGAAAAACAATAATTGAGATAAAATAAAAAAATAAAAAAAACGATAGTGCGTTTTGGACGATCGTCACAAACACACTATTGAGATAAAATTTTAATAATATCAACATTTCTCACAATCGTATAAATTGTTGATACTTTTTATATGGCGACATTTAATTCTAAATATACAATAAACATACAATGGCTGGCTTTGCACACACCACCTTTGTTATATAATGGTTGGCTTTGCACGCATCAATCAAAGCAACCTACTTTGAGCTTTTAGTATATATTTGGGTTCTGCGTTTGGGTTCCGTAAACCCAAACATTTAATAAAATTATGTTTTTAGGTTTGAATGGGCAAATAATTCTTATTTTAAAATCAAATTTTCTAATTTTTGTGCCTCGTTAATAAAGTAATTTTGCCAATCTTTGCGATTAATTTTTTTTCTCATAATGGGATAGTCCTTAACCGACTCTGCTAAAATAAATTGGCTGCCTAATTGTAGAGGATCAATATGAAAGTCAAATTTAATTTTCGCTTTTTTAACTAATTCACTAATTTTCCAGCCGGTTTTTTTGTTTATAAAATATAAATCAATAAAATCCCTTGCCCGTGGCTTTTGATAAATAGTAAAAATTTTATTAACTGCAATATCTAAGAGGCTGTCAATTTCTAAACTATCTTTTTTCAGCGACTTGTTTATTCTTAAAAAAGGGAAATAAGTAAACTCTGTTTTTATAATATCTTTTTTAAGCTGTAAAAAAAACAAATTGCGATTAAAACTTTGTTCATAATCATTTTTTTCTATCCCTAATATTTCTTTATTTTTTTTTAAAAAAACGCTTATCGCCTGCGCGTCAAATTCATTCTCTGAAAAAAAATCTAAATCTTCTGAAAGACGGTGTTTTAAATAAAATTCCGCGAGCGCTGTGCCGCCTGAAAGATAAAAAAATCGGCAAATTTTTTTATCCCGACTTATAATATTTAATACTTTTTTTTGATTTTGACTTAAAATTGTTTCGGCCATAAAAGCATAGAAAGAAATTTTTTCTTTTTTTCGTCTAAATCAAGAAAAGGCCAGTATTTTTTAAGTTCTTGACGATTAATCTTATCTTTTCCCAAACCGAAATTTACCATTTGCTCTAATTGCCAAATAGTATATTCCTTTTTGTCTTTTTTTAATTCAATTGTATCCACTGACCAATTATACATATGCTAATTATATATTATTTTAGACAAAAAATCAATGCATTGTATAATGCCACCCTATTTTGGACTCCGCGGGTATTTTAATAAATTGATTTTCAGATGTTTTAATTATTGGATTAAATAATTGTTCAACTGATTGATTTTGATTTGCTAATAATTTTTGCTCTTGCTA
>JACQWZ010000096.1 GCA_016209005.1 Candidatus Kuenenbacteria bacterium | reverse complement strand
TCATAAAATTAAAATTAATAAAATAAAATATTAAAATTACACAATGTAATTAAATTATTATATCTTTAATTTTATGAAATTTCAAAACGAGGGGGTAAAGTTTTATACCAAAGTTAGCAGTTAATTGTTAATTGTTAATTGATTTTCTTTATCATTCCCATAACTTCGTCTATTTTTAAACTTGCTCCGCCGACCAAAACTCCGTCAATTGTTGGTTGATCGGTTATTGATTTAATATTCGTCCTATCAACGCTTCCGCCGTATAATACACAAGAATGTAGAATATGAAATTTAGAATTTAAAATTTGTTTAATAAATTTTATTATTTCTAAAGCATCTTGTGGATAGCAAAAAATACTATTTTTATTAGAGCTAATAGCCCAAATTGGCTCATAGACAATAATTAAATTTTTAATTTTATTTGCCGGCTGGTGAATTGAATTTTGAACTAAATTTTTTAAATTTTTTTCTATTTGATTTTTAATAAATTTTTTAATGGCTTTTTTCCCGCGATTATGAATTAATAAATTTTCACCAACGCACAAAATTACTTTTAATCCCGCTTTTAATGCCATTAAAACTTTTTTATTTATCATTTCATCTGTTTCTTTTAAATGTTTGCGACGATCAGAATGTCCAATAATCACATACTGACACCCTGTTTCTTTCAACATAGAAGCTGAAATTTCACCAGTAAAAGCTCCGTTTTCTTCCCAAAAAACATCTTGCGCTCCAAGAGATAGCTTATAGCTTGTATCCCGACGTTTCAGCTCCGATGACTTGTCGGAGAGCCGACTGAAACGTCGGCTTCGGGACTCCGACATTATGTCGTCGGAGGCTTGTAGCTTCTTAGATAAAAATTTCTGAACATCCGAAAGCGTGGTAAAAGACGGACACAAAACAATGTCTATCTTCCGCTTATCATAGAAAGTTATTTTCTTTACAATCTCTTTTGTTAATTCTAAAGTTTCTTTTTTAGTAAGATTCATTTTCCAATTAGCGATAAAAAGCATAAAAAATTTATGATTTAAGATTTATGTGATTCGTTAATTGTTTTTATAGCATAAATTTAAAATAATTGCGAGCATTCATAACTAGTTTGTAGCTTGTAGCTTGTAGAAATTATAATGCATTCTACATTCTTAATTCTGCATTCCATCGGTCCACTCATAATTTTGAAAAATCCATTTAACTAATATTTCCATTTCTTTAAAATTGATTTCTTTTGTTTTATTCCCCAATAAAACAGAAATAATTTCGTTTCCTTTTTCATTCTCTGCTTGAATAACCAAACAACCATTTGCTTCGTTGGAAAAACCGGTTTTTCCCGCTTTAATTTTAAGTTCGCTTTCTAAAAGTTCGTTAGTATTTTTTACTATTATTTCTCTTATCTTTTTTTCTCCCAAAAAAGTATAAAAATTATAGTTATTAATAACTAAAATTTTTTTAATTTCTTGATTTTCAAAAGCCCGTTTGGCTATTTTTGCCATTTCAAAAGCTGTAGATAAATTATTAGAATTTAATCCTGTTGGATTAGTAAAATGCGTATTTTTAAATCCCATTTTTTGAATTTTTTCATTCATTTTTTTGACAAAATTTTCCTTGTTTAAACCAGTTGATCTAACTAAAGCCAAAATCGCGTTATTTTTTGAACCAATCAAACCAGCGTAAAATAAATCTTTTATTTTAATTTCTTCTTTAAAATTGACATTTAATCGAGCTCCGCCTATTTCATCTTCTTTTATAATTTTTATTTTTTTTTCCCAATCTGGATTTGTTTCCAAAAAGACCAAAGCGCTTACTAATTTAGTTAAGCTAGCGATATTTTTTTTCTCTTGAGAATTTTTTTGCCAAAGAATTTTTTCTGTTTTTAAATCCATAACAATTCCATTTGGCGCCATTGTTTCTATTTCTAAATTTTGTTTATTGATTCTAATTGGCTCTTTTATAATTATTTCATTTTTTTCTTTCTCCACTTGTTTTATTAGAATGCTTAATTTTGACAAAGATTGAATATTTGTCTCATTTTTTCTATGGAGAATTGAATTATATATTTTATCCTTACTATAAGTGGCGGGAGATTCCAGTGGGGTAAATAAATTTATTAATTGCCAAAAAAATATTATTGCCAAAAATATCGCTAAACTTTTTAATATTATAATTTTTGATTTTTCGCAATCCATAATTTAGAAATTGGAAATTCAGGAGTTACGCACTATTAATGTGCATTTGGCTAATATTAGCTAAAAATGAAAAATTAACAAAAATTCAATTTTCGCTAACTTTAGCCATTTTTTGATTAAACTGCGTAAGTCCTGAAATTATAAATTTTAAATTAAATAATCTAAAATTTATAATTTATTTATAATTTCTTAACTGCCATTCTAGACGGTTTGGGTTGTTTTTTTGAATAAAATCATAAGCCAAGTCTAAAATATTTTGTTTAGAACGATAATTTTTTATTAAAACGACTTGCTCCGCTTTTGGATAATCTTTTTTAAATTGCATTACATTGCTTATTGAGGCTCCACGGAACTTATAAATTGATTGATCGTCATCAAAGGAAACAGTGATATTATTTTTTGGCGCGCCTAATAATTTTATTAATTCATATTGAGCCCAATTTGTGTCTTGAAATTCATCAACTAAAATATATTTAAATTGTTTTCTATATTTTTCTAAAATTTGCGGTCTTGTTCGAAATAATTTTAAAGTATAATTTATTAAATCTCCAAAATCCAAAGCGCTATTTTCTAATAATAATTGCTGATAAATATGATAGGCGTCAGCTATTTCTTCCAGTCTAGATATTTCTTGCGATGTTATTTCTTGATTTAATTTTTTTTCAAAATTATCAGAGTTTAAAATTCTGAATGGTTCGACTTCACTCACCACAAGCTTTGAATTTTGAATTTTGAATTTATTTGGAATTTGTAATTTTGAGTTTGTAATTTTTACACCTCCACTTAAACTATTATCTAAATTATCTTTTAATCCCTCAACATATTCCAAATAATCTTCTGGCCAAATTTCTTCATCTTTGGCTCGTGAAAAATGTTTAATCATTGCTTGAATAAATTTTGTTGGATTTCCCAACGGACGATAATAATCTAAATTAAATCGATCAAAATTTCGTCTGATTAAAAAATTTTGTCCTGTTTGGTTTAATAATTTAAAATTGTCTGGCAAACCAATATCAATGGCGTGTTGTTTTAAAATTCTCTCGGCAAAAGAATGAAAAGTGGAAATCCACAAATCAACATAACCATAAGGCAAAAGTCGATCCACTCTTTCTTCCATTTCTTCCGCGGCTTTGTCAGTAAAAGTTAAAGCCAAAATTTCTTCTGACTTAATTTGATTAAATAAAATAAGCCAAGCTATTCTTGTGGTAATAACTGTCGTTTTTCCAGTTCCCGCTCCAGCAATAATAAGCAAAGGGCCATTTTTATAAATCACCGCATTTTTTTGTTCTTCATTTAAATTGTTTAATAAATCGTTCATAAAAACAAAAAAACACCAAATAGTTAAAAGTTTAAAGTGCAAAGTGTTAAGTTAAAGTTAAAAATTCAAAGTTAAAACAACTAACATTACAAACCTAAACTTTTAACTTAAAACTATAACTTTGAACTTTTAATTTCAGGACTTACGCAGTTTAATCAAAAAATGGCTAAAGTTAGCGAAAATTGAATTTTTGTTAATTTTTCATTTTTAGCTAATATTAGCCAAATGCACATTAATAGTGTGTAACTCCTGAATTTTAAACTTTTAACTACTTTTAAGATTAGAGCAGTTAGAAATTTATATTATCTTTTCTACAAGCTACAAGCTAAAAAGCTACAAGCTAAATCAAACTGTTTCCCGTCATTTCTTCTGGTTCTGGAATATTTATAATTTTTAAAATTGTCGGAGCGATGTCGGCTAAAACGCCAGTTGGAATAAGATCACTTAAATCTGGGCTAATTCTGCCTAATTTTACAGCCTCGCCTTCCCATTGCTTTCCAATTAAAATAAAAGGCACTGGATTGGTAGAATGTTCTTTATCAATTTCTCCGGTATATAAATTTATTACTTCTTCAGCGTTGCCATGATCCGCGGTTATTAAAATAATTCCATTTTTTGATAAAATTTGATCAACAATTTTTTTTAAACATTGGTCAAGATATTCAATTGATTTAATAACCGCTTTTAAATTTCCCGTATGTCCAACCATATCGGCATTGGCAAAATTACAAACAATGAAATTATATTCATCTTTAGAAATTTCTTGAATTAATTTTTTAGTCACCTCTAAAGCGCTCATTTCGGGTTTTTCAGCGTACGAAAAAACTTGCGGAGAAGGAATAACAATATTATTTTCTCCCCAAAAAGGCTGTTCTTTTCCGCCATTAAAAAAATAAGTTACATGAGCGTATTTTTCTGTCTCGGCAATATGAAGTTGTTTTAATCCTACGTCGCTTAAAATTCTTGATAAAGGGTTTTTGATTTCCTCTGACGGAAAAGCTATTTTTACTGGCAGTCCTTTTTCGTATTCAGTCATTGTCGCAAAATATAAATTTTTAAAATCTGTCGTTCTTTTAAATTTTTCAAAATCAGGCAAAACAAAAGCTTGAGTTAATTCTCTGGCGCGATCGGATCTAAAATTAAAAAAAATTATTGCGTCTTTGTCTTGAATTTTAGCGATTGGTTTTTTATTTTCATCCAATAAAACCGTTGGTAAAAATTCTTCATCAAAAATATTTTGATTGTAAGAATGTTGAATCGCTTCGATTGGATCATTAAATTTTTTTTCTGATTGCCCCTCGGTCATTGCTAAATAAGCTTTTTTAATTCTATCCCAATGATTGTCTCGATCCATAGCGTAAAATCTTCCAGAAAGACTGGCAATTTTTCCAAGGCCGATTTGATTTATTTTTTCTTGCAATTCTTTTATAAAATTTAGCCCGCTATCATAAGAAGTGTCTCGACCGTCTAAAAATGGGTGAATGAAAACTTGGTTCACTTTTTCTTTTTTTGTTAATTCTAAAAGAGCAAAAAAATGTTCGTTAAAACTATGAATTCCGCCATTTGAAACCAATCCCAAAAGATGCAAAGAAGAATTATTTTTTTTAATATGGCTGCATGCTTCTAAAAAAATTTGATTATTAAAAAAACTTCCATCTAAAATGGATCTGTTAATTCGAGGCAAATTTTGAAAAATAATTTTTCCAGCTCCCAAATTTAAATGTCCAACTTCTGAATTTCCCATTTCGCCATAAGGCAACCCAACCGCTTCCCCAGAGGCTTGCAAGACAGCGCTAAAATATGTGGTGATATATTTATCAAAATTAGGAGTTTTTGCCAAACTTATTCCATTTCCTCTCGATGGAGGCGCAATTCCCCAGCCATCAAGGATAATTAGAACTAATGGTTTTTGCATAAAAACATTAAAACAAATTAACCTAATTGACCTAAAAAAATAGTTAAAAGTTTAAAGTGTAAAGTGTAAAGTGTAAAGTCACAGTTTTAAGTTAAAAGTTTTTCAACTATTTATAACTTTGAATTTTTAACTTTAACTTTAAACTTTTAACTATTTAAGATTATACAAAAAAAATTTTAAAATAGCAATTTTAGTTTTTTCTAATCCATTTTTATAATTTTTATAAATTTTATAAAAATTCAGTTTTTTATTTTTTATTTTTTTACACCTACGCTTTGGTGCATAGGAGTATTTTGATATTTAAAAGTCAAATTAATTTACACCTACGCTTTGGTGCATAGGAGTAAATTAATTTGACTATTTTTTTATTTTTTTAAAAATTTCCTTGGCTTTTTTGATTAAATTTCTTTCGTTTTTCACGCCTTCTTCAATTTTAATTTCATCAAAAATATTAAACAAAAGAAAATGCAAAGGATATTTTTTCTTAAGCGCTTCAAAGCTAAAAGAATCGTTTGTTTTATTAATTCCCCTTATCCTCTCTTTCTCATTTTTTATTTGTTCAACAAGATCTTTTTGTAATGTTTTAAGATAACCGCCAAATCCTTCCATTAGCCAATGTTGAACGCTAGTTATAGTATCAAAACCAACTTTTAATTGTTTTTTGATTTTTTCAAAAGTAAGACCTTCTAATAATTTTTTAGCCACTTGAATTCTACGGGCTAACATTATTGCTTCGCCTTCACTTAAAAGATCTTTAAAAAAATTTTCCACTTCTTTTTTGTCTTTTAAATAACTTACCATTGTGTAAAATTCATCAAGAAGTCCCATCTTCTCTTTTTGATTAAGTTTATAATGATTAAATCTAGCCATAATTTTTTTAAATTAAAAAATAAAATTAAAAAAGTTAAATTATTTTACACCTATGCTTTGGTGCATAGGAGTATTTTAAATTTTAGATTTTATTATAATATTTTAATAATAATTTGTCAAAAAGTTGTATAATGCCACCCTATTTTGGACTCCGCGGGTATTTTAATAAATTGATTTTCAGATGTTTTAATTATTGGATTAAATAATTGTTCAACTGATTGATTTTGATTTGCTAATAATTTTTGCTCTTGCCATTGTATTATG
>JACQWZ010000095.1 GCA_016209005.1 Candidatus Kuenenbacteria bacterium | reverse complement strand
TGAATGGAATATTGAAAAAGAACAGCTGTTAATCTATTCAGAATTTGAAAAACAAATTACCTTGATTCATCAAATTAAATTTAAAATTAATTTATAAGGGGGGGTAAAGTTTTATACCAAAGCCAGCCATTAACAATTAATAATAAACAATAAATAAGCAAAATTTAGGATTTATTAAATATTTTCTTTCATATTGTTAATTGTTGATTGTTAATTGTTGGTTGTTTTAGTGTGTTTTTTAAATAAAAATCCTAATAATTTTAAAAATTCTAATCCTTCTTTTTTATTTTTTGCTGATATTACTATTGATACTTCTAAACCATGCAGACTTTCTATTTCATCGGGATTTATTTCTGGAAAAACAATATGCTCTCGAAAACCTATGTTTAAATTACCTTCTTTGTCTATGGATTTTTCTGATAAACCATGAAAATCTCGAAGTCGAGGCAAAACAATATTAATTAGTTTATCTAAAAAATCATACATTCGTTTTTTTCTTAAAGTAACCATCATGCCAATTACCATTCCTTGCCTAATTTTAAAATTTGAAATCGATTTTTTAGCTAAAGTTTTAACTGGTTTTTGTCCAGTAATTCTTATTAAAGTGTTTTCTATTATATTCATTTTGTCTTTCATTGCTGGATTAATTCCAATATTAATAACTACCTTTTTAATTTTTGGCACAGCTAAGGTATTTTTATATTCAAATTTCTCTTTCATGGCTGGGATAATATTTTTAATATAGTGTTCTTTTAAAGACATAAACAAATTAATTTATAATCCAGGACTTACGCAGTTTAATCAAAAAATGGCTAAAGTTAGCGAAAATTGAATTTTTGTTAATTTTTCATTTTTAGCTAATATTAGCCAAATGCACATTAATAGTGCGTAACTCCTGTAATCTAAAATCTTAAATCTAAAATCTTAAATCTTAAATCTTAAATTATTTCCCCGCATTTCTTGCATATTCTCGCTTTTTTTTTGTTTTCTAAAATTTTATAACCAATTCGCGTAGACTTGCCGCATTTTGAACAAATTAACATCACGTTAGAAATATTGACTGACGCTGGAAACTGAATTTTTTGTCCTTTCTCTCTTTCTTTTTTAGGGCGTGTATGTTTAATTCTAAGATTAAGTCCTTCTACAACCACTCTTTCTTTTTTAGAAAAAATTTTAAGTATTTTTCCTGTCTTGTCAACATCTTTACCAGTTAACATTTTTACTTTGTCGCCTTTTTTTATTTTCATATTTAATTAGCTTTTAGCCCCGACGCTTTGGCTCCGATGACTTGTCGAAGAGCCGACTGAAACGTCGGCTTTGGGATCCCGACTTTACGTCGGGACTTTTAGCTTTTAGAAATTATAATTTTTAATTTAAAATTTCTGCATTCTTAATTCTGCATTCTTAATTCTGCATTCTGCATTCATAATACTTCCGGCGCTAATGAAATTATTTTAGTAAATTCTTTTGTTCGCAACTCTCTTGGAATTGGACCAAAAATTCGCGTTCCTCTTGGATTCTTTGTTTTTGGATCTATAATCACCGCCGCATTTTCATCAAATCTAATATAGGTTCCGTCTTTTCTTCTTGTTTCTTTTTTAATTCGAACAATAACGGCTTTAACAATGTCGCTTTTTTTAACTGTCGCGCGCGGTTGCGCCTCTTTGACAACAGCAGTAATAATGTCTCCAATTCGAGCGTATCTTTTTTTATAACCACCCAAGACTCTAATGCACATTAATTTTTTTGCTCCGCTATTATCTGCCACTTTTAAAATTGAACGATGCTGAATCATAAAAAAATCAATTAACAATTAACAATTAACAATTAACAATTAACAATTAACAATTAACAATTAACAATTAACTGCTAACTTTGGTATAAAACTTTACCCCCTCGTTTTGAAATTTCATAAAATTAAAGATATAATAATTTAATTACATTGTGTAATTTTAATATTTTATTTTATTAATTTTAATTTTATGA
>JACQWZ010000018.1 GCA_016209005.1 Candidatus Kuenenbacteria bacterium | reverse complement strand
TTAAAGTTAAAAAATTAAATAATTTTTTAGAATGTTAAATATTATTAACATTTTTTACTTTAATTATATCATTTATTTCGGCAACATTTTTATTTGCAGATATGAGAGGCTTTCGTCTATATTTTAACTTGCATATTGCGAAAATCTTGACAACTTTAAAAAATTTATTATAATTTTGTTAATGAATAAAGAAATACTTAAAAAATGGATTCTTTTTGCCGAGGCAGATTTAGATGCCGCTCAAAGGCTTTTCAAAAGTCCGCATCCTAGTCAATGGACATATCTTTTAATTCTTTGGCATTGTCACCAAACAATTGAAAAAGCATTAAAAATGATAATGATTAAAAAAGAAAAAGAAATATTTAAAATTCATGATTTACTAAGATTAATTGAATTATCTGAAATTAAATTTTCAAAAGAAGATTTTAAATTTATCAAAAAACTCAATAAATATTATCTTAAATCACGTTATCCGGATTTAATTTATAAACCATTATCTAATCCAGATAAAAAAATTACTAAAAATTATTTAGAAAAAACTATAGATCTTTTTTTATGGCTGAAAAAATAATAAAATTTCCTCACAAAATAATAGATCATTATATTTCTACTCTTGAAAAAAAAATTAGAATTAATGGAGTTCTTCTTTTTGGTTCTTTCGCTTGGGGAAAACCCGATAAACATAGCGATGTGGATTTGGTTATTATCTCACCGAATTTTTACCGAAAGAATTTTAACAAAAGATTAGATTTACTTACCAATGCCCGTGATAAAATTACTTTCCAAATTGCCATGGATGTCATCGGTTATACCCCAAAAGAATTCCAGGATATAGAAAAACATTCAATGATTATGACTAAAGCAAAACGAGATGGTAAATGGATTTACTAAAAAACATAATCAATGCTTTATAAAAGGTATAATTTTTTATTTTTTAATTAAAATTTTATGATAAATTATTGTGAAATTTTTAGAGAGGAAAATTTATGAGTACATTTAAAAAAAGCGCGAGTATTTTTTTAATGACAGCTTTTTTTGTATTGGGCGGTGTTTTTGTTTTTGGAAATATTTCAGAAGTAAAAGCCCAAGAAACTCCTTCCATCATCTCTGTATCTCCAATTTCTGGTACATCTAATGATATAATTCAGGACTTACGCAGTTTAATCAAAAAATGGCTAAAGTTAGCGAAAATTGAATTTTTGTTAATTTTTTATTTTTGGCTAATATTAGCCAAATGCACATTAATAGTGCGTAACTCCTGTAATTACAATTTATGGTAAAAATTTTGTAGACACTATTCCTTCTGGAATTACGGTTGAAATTTTAAAAAACGGACTTCAAAAGGGCACTATTCTTCAACAATATATTTCTGTGCAACCAGATGGATTATCTTTAAAATTTCAATTACCCGGACTTGTAGTAGAGAATCTTTATGATGGATCTGGAATATATAGGACTTACGCAGTTTAATTAAAAAATGGCTAAAGTTAGCGAAAATTGAATTTTTGTTAATTTTTTATTTTTGGCTAATATTAGCCAAATGCACATTAATAGT
>JACQWZ010000082.1 GCA_016209005.1 Candidatus Kuenenbacteria bacterium | reverse complement strand
TTAGCCAAATGCACATTAATAGTGCGTAAGTCCTGAATATATCAAATTTGTGTTGTAAATAATAATGGAAAGAGCAATACTGTGGATTTTAATGTTGTGGCACCAAACACTACTTCCTTTATTACCGTACTTTCGCCAAATGGTGGAGAAAAATTAGAAGCTGGAAAAACATATGAAATTAAATGGACTAATACCACCAATGACGGGGTTGAAATTAAATTACATAGTTACAGTGGAAATAATTTTTCTTATCAACATATAACTTTTATGGATAGTAAAGCAACTACTTATCAATGGACAGTGCCAAATACTCTTAAGCCAAATAATGATTATTTAATTGGTATTTTTTCTTCTAATATTTTTGATAAAAATAATAATACAATAAGAGATTATAGTGACGGTAATTTTGAAATTATTGCATTAACAGATAAAATATGCCAATCGATTTGTAAGGAAATTGGCACTCGTTCAGAAGGTTGGTATGATTCATGCACGGGAAATTTGATTAAATGGGAAATTGTAGTGGGACAGCAACTTCAGAATGTGTAAAAGAAGGCGAAAGTTTGGGGGCGGTTGTTCCAGATAATAATAAACAATGCTGCGCTGGGTTAGTGCCATATATTCATCAAGAAGCGATTGGGACAAGAGGAATATGCAAAAAAATTCCAACTCCATTAGAAATTTTTCCAATTCCTCCAACTCCACCAGAAATTTATCCATCCCGTCCAATTCCAATTGACATCCCTTATGCCGTCGGATCTTTGTTAAAGAAAAAAGGGGAGAATAAAATATATATGGTTCAAGATGAAAAATTGAGATATATTTCATCCGCAAAAATATTTAGAGCCCATGGTTTTAAATTGAAAAATGTCATTAATGTCGCTCCAAATGTAATAGATAAATATGAAATGGTCGAGGATCTTTTACCTTATCCAAATGGAACTTTAATAAAATCAGCTGGCAGATTATACTTTATTCAAGATTATGAGTTAAGATATGTTGCGTCTATAAAAGCCTTAAAAAGTCTTAAATTCAGGACTTACGCAGTTTAATCAAAAAATGGCTAAAGTTAGCGAAAATTGAATTTTTGTTAATTTTTCATTTTTAGCTAATATTAGCCAAATGCACATTAATAGTGCGTAACT
>JACQWZ010000100.1 GCA_016209005.1 Candidatus Kuenenbacteria bacterium | reverse complement strand
TTGAAAAAGAACAGCTGTTAATCTATTCAGAATTTGAAAAACAAATTACCTTGATTCATCAAATTAAATTTAAAATTAATTTATAAGGGGGGGTAAAGTTTTATACCAAAGCCAGCCGTTAATTGTTAATTGTTAATTGTTGATTATTAACTGTTAACTGGTTTTCTTCCCAACAATTTCTTCTGTCACATTTTGCGGCACTGGGGCGTAATGAGAAAATTCCATAGAGTAGCTGGCGCGTCCTTGGCTAATAGAGCGCAAGTTAGTCACATAACCAAACATGCTTGCCAAAGGAACTTCGGCGTCGACAATTTTCATATTTCCCCGATCGCTCATTTGTAAAATTTGACCCCTTTTAGAACTTATATCTCCAATAATTTCTCCGACAAAATCTTCTGGAACAACCACTTCCATTTTCATAATTGGTTCCAAAAGAATTAGTCCGGCCGCTTTAGCCGCGATTTGCAAACCGCGATTAGCCGCTATTTTAAAAGCTATTTCCGAAGAATCAACTTCATGAAAAGAGCCGTCATAAACCGCTACTTTAAAATCAACCATTGGGTAATTGGCTAAAATTCCAGTTTCCATGCATTCTTTTATTCCTTTTTCAATCGCTGGAACATATTCTCTTGGAATAGCTCCGCCTTTAAGTTCATTAATAAATTCAAATCCTTTGCCTCTTTCTTGCGGTTCAACCCTCAACCAACAATGTCCATATTGACCGCGTCCTCCAGATTGATGAATATATTTTCCTTCGCCAATAGCTTCTTTGGTAATTGTTTCTTTATAAGCCACTTGAGGAGCTCCGACATTGGCTTCTACATTAAATTCTCTTTTCATTCTATCAACAATAATTTCTAAATGCAATTCTCCCATTCCAGAAATAATTGTTTGTTTAGTTTCTTCATCGCTTTTAATTCTAAAAGTTGGATCTTCGGCGGACAATTTTGCCAAAGCTGTTCCCATTTTTTCTTGATCTTGTTTTGTTTTTGGTTCAATGGCGATAGAAATAACCGGCTCTGGAAAAACTATTGATTCTAAAACAATTAGATGATCTATGTCTGACAAAGTGTTTCCGGTTGTTGTTTCTTTTAATCCGACCACCGCGGCAATATCGCCCGTGGAAATTTCAGAAATTTCTTCTCGATGATTGGCGTGCATTCTAACAATCCGTCCTATTCTTTCTTTTTTTTCTTTGCTTGCGTTAAAAACATAAGATCCGGCTTTAATTATCCCGGAATAAACCCTAACAAAACAAAGAGTTCCAATAAAAGGATCTGTCGCAATTTTAAAAGCTATTGCTGACAAAGGCTCTTGTTCATCGGCTTTTCTTATTTCTTTTTCTTTTGTTTTTAAATTTTCTCCTTCTACCGGAGGCAACTCAATTGGAGAAGGTAAATAATCAACAACTGCGTCCAACAATAATTGGACGCCTTTATTTTTTAAAGCCGAACCGCAAAGGACCGGAATTATTTTATTTTCAATTGTCGCTTTTCTTAAAACTTTTTTTAAATCTTCAATTGGAATTTCTTTTCCTTCTAAAAATTGATTCATTAAAGTGTCATCATTTTCAACAATCGCTTCAATTAATTTGTTGCGATATTCTTTTACTTTTTCTTTCATATCTTCTGGAATTTCTTGTTCTTCTATTTCTTTTCCCATTTTATCCGAAGAAATAATGGCTTTTTGTTTTAATAAATCTATAACGCCTTTAAAATTTTCTTCGGCGCCAATTGGCAATTGAATTGGATGAGCGTTTTGATTTAATCTTTCATGAATTGAATCTAAGTCAGCATAAAAGTTAGCGCCCATTCGATCCATCTTATTAATAAAAGCCAAACGAGGCACGTGATATTTATCCGCTTGATGCCAAACAGTTTCAGATTGAGGCTCTACTCCGGCCACTCCATCAAAAATAACAGCTCCGCCATCAAGCACCCGCAGACTTCTTTCCACTTCAACAGTAAAATCCACATGCCCGGGAGTGTCAATAATATTAATTTTGCAATCTTTCCAAAAACAAGTTGTCGCCGCGGAAGTAATGGTAATCCCCCGCTCTTTTTCCTGTTCCATCCAATCCATTTCAGCCGCGCCTTCATGAACTTCGCCAATCTTATGTTTTTTTCCAGTGTAATATAAAATCCGCTCAGTGACCGTTGTTTTCCCGGCGTCAATATGAGCGATAATACCAATGTTTCTTGTTTTTATTAAAGGAAAGTCCATAAAAAAAATTAAAAAATCAAAAATCAAAATGTAAAATGACAATGCAAAATTAAAAAAATTTAAATCCTCCGACAATACGTCGGAGGATTTAGAGAGTTTTCAAAATGAATCTTTAAATTCTAGATCATTAAATTGTGTTTTTTCTTTTTGCATAAATTTATTTTAATTTTCATATTTTTTGTCAAATGTTAAATGTCAACTGTTAAATGTTATTTTTTTATATTCTATATTCTATTTTCTATTTCTTTTTGCATAATTTTCTTTTTAAAAATAAGATATTATTTCGAATTTATCTTAATAATTGAAAATATTTCTCTCTGCTAATTCCGGCTGTGCGCAAATTATTTTTAATAACAAAAACAGGTATCTCATCATACATAGGAATAATAATTGGTCGAGAGACACCTGGTTTAATTAAAATTAAATGATCGCCTTTTTGTCTGCTAATATAAAATCCTTCTGCCTGAAACACTCTAAGTAATTTCTTATAATGAACTGGCGAGATCTTAGATATAAAAAACTAAATAGCTAAAGATAATTTTTCTAAACTTAAAATTTCTGGAGATTGCCAAATAACTTTCTTTTGAGCTGTTTGTTTAATAAATCCAGATTCTTTTAAAATATCATTTAATGTTCCCATTTTTTTTGCTTCCTCAAAAAATAACTCAGTAGTCTCAACAATATTTTTTTTTGCCTCCTCTAAACTTTTACCACAAGTTGAAATATCTAATTCTGAACAATAAGCAACAAACATTTTTCCTTCCTGCCGAATTTGATTAGTAAATTTTATCTGCATAGTATTTTATTTATACAATTAATAAACTTTTGTTAAAGATAGCCATAGTATATACAATGGATATTTATATGTCAAATAAATCGCAATATGCAAGTTAAAATATAGACGAAAGCCTCTCGTATCTGCAAATAAAAATGTTGCCGAAATAAATGATATAATTAAAGTAAAAAATGTTAATAATATTTAACATTCTAAAAAATTATTTAATTTTTTAACTTTA
>JACQWZ010000099.1 GCA_016209005.1 Candidatus Kuenenbacteria bacterium | reverse complement strand
TTGAAAAGATATTTCTGTGGATAACTTATAGAATTTACTACACTACGATTTTTAAATAAAAAAAGAGGTAGAATGGCTTAGATTAGCCAAATTCTACCTCTTAAATTCCGAATTCTTCCCGTCATCTGTCAAAGACGGGTTATACCGTGTCTTCTCTTATATAATTCTAAAGTATTTTTTAAAGCCATGGCAATGGTTATTGGACCGACACCGCCAGGGACTGGAGTTAAATAACTGACTTTATTTTTTACATCTTCAAAATCAACATCCCCCACAACTTTATCGCCTTGTTTAGTAATGCCAATATCTATGATGATCGCTTGATTTTTAATCATATTTTTTTTAATAAATTTAGGTTTTCCCACGGCAGTAATTAAAACATCAGCTTGGCTGATTTTTTTATTTAAATTTTTATCATCAATTTTAATTGTTTCTACATTAGTGCCTTGACATTTTAAAATATGAGCTAAGGTTTGACCAAAAATATTAGAGTTAGAAATAATACAAACCTGTTTATTTAGAATTTTATAATTTATATTATTTAATATTTCTAAAATCACAGCGAACACAGGTGGCATTAAATATGATGAATTATTATTTAATATTTTTTTTAAATTATTCGGATGAAAACCATCAACATCTTTTGATGGATCAATGGCTTTAATAACAACGTCAGCGTCTAAATTATTAGGCAGAGGCAGTTGGATTAAAATCGCGCTAATTAATTCATCGTCGTTTAAATATTTTATTATTTCCAAAATTTTTGACTCGCTAATATTGTCTTCGCATTTATACAAATGTGTATCTATGCCGACTTTTTTAGCTTCTCTTTCTTTAAGGCTTACATAAAGTTCGGAATCTGCTTGTTTGCCAATTAAAATAATAGCCAAATTGGGCTGTGGATTGCCTAATTTAATTATTTCTTGAACAATATTATCTTTAATTTTTTCAGCCATTTCATTTCCTTGTATAATATTCATAATAATAGAGGTGAGAGGTGAGAAGTTAGAAATTCAGGAGTTACGCACTATTAATGTGCATTTGGCTAATATTAGCTAAAAATAAAAAATTAACAAAAATTCAATTTTCGCTAACTTTAGCCATTTTTTGATTAAACTGCGTAAGTCCTGAAATTAGAATTTTTCTTGAGGTTTGACCTTTCCTAAGGTCGAACCTCCAAACATTAATTCTCTTCCCTAAAAGCTAAAAGCTATCAGCTAAAAGCTCTTTAAACCACTTCCGCCAAATAACATTTTTCACAATAAACTATCTCTTTTCTGTCTGGACTATAAGTTGTCTCAAATTCATTAGAACAAGGTTGATCGCCGTGGAAATGTTCAATCGTATTTTTATAAATCCCATTGTCGGAAGTTGAACCTTCGCACTGGCATTTGCGATGCCATAATTTCAAAAGATTTCGTTGTTTAATTCTTTGATAATGTCGACAATTAGGACACAATCTTGGCAAAGGCAAATTCATCTTTCTATAAAATTCTAATTCTGGTGCAATTATTTTAAAAGCCGTTGTACACTGAGAGAA
>JACQWZ010000088.1 GCA_016209005.1 Candidatus Kuenenbacteria bacterium | reverse complement strand
GATTTTTCCAATTCCTAATCTGAGTGGGATGTATTTGAAAAGCGCTGCTGATTTGAGCGATTGTTTTGTCCCCTTTGATAGCAGCTAAAGCCACTTGGGCTTTTTCAAGAGGAGTAAATGTTCTTGGTTGTTTCATAGATTCAGGACTTACGCAGTTTAATCAAAAAATGGCTAAAGTTAGCGAAAATTGAATTTTTGTTAATTTTTCATTTTTAGCTAATATTAGCCAAATGCACATTAATAGTGCGTAACTCCTGAGATTTCTATCATACCATTTGTATCTCATTTTGCAAAAATAACTGTCTAGATTTATGGGACCATTATATTTCGAACCTGCGCTTGGCGAGCCGCGCCGCGCGCGGCGAGCCAGTGTTTCCCTACCTTTCCGCGCTTCGCGCGGCCGAATCAATCGGCAAAATTCCTGAAAGTTTAATTCTGGTGCCCCTATCGGGAGTCGAACCCGAGTCTTCAGGCTGAGAACCTAATGTCCTAACCACTAGACGATAGGGGCTGGATGAACAAAATTTTATCAGATAAATTTTGCTAATTTTCAATGATCAATTTTCAATTTTCAATAAATAATTGAATGAATTTTAAATAAAAACATTAAAATCAGGACTTAAGCACTATTAATGTGCATTTGGCTAATATTAGCTAAAAATAAAAAATTAACAAAAATTCAATTTTCGCTAACTTTAGCCATTTTTTGATTAAACTGCGTAAGTCCTGAAAATACAAAAACAAAAAAATATAAAAATAATTTTTGACTAAATTTTTTTGTTTGAAAATTATAAAATTGAAAATTCATTGAAAATTGAAAATTGGAATTTGAAATTTTTTTAAATTGTTTACATGTTTTATTATTTCCTTGTTAATTCTTAATTATTTTTTCCATCTTTTCTTCTCCAAATATTTTCTCAAATTCTTCTCTTTCAATACTTTCTTTTTCTAAGAGTATTTTTGTAATTTTGTCTAAATAATTTTTTTTATTTTTAACAATATCAATCGCTATTTTGTGGGCTTGGTCGATAAATTGAGAAACTTCTTGGTCAATAATTTGGGCTGTTTTTTCGCTAAAATCTCTTTGTTCAGAAATTTGTTTGCCTAAAAAAACCATTTCTTCTCTTTCACCAAAAGTTCGAGGGCCTAAAATTTCACTCATTCCATATTCAACAACTAATTTTTTAGCCAAACGAGTCGCGTGCTCAAGATCGTTTGTCGCGCCAGTGGTGACTTCATTAAAAATTTCTTTCTCGGCCACATAGCCAGCTAACAAACACGCGAGCTCGGATGTCATTTCAGATTTAGAGTGTAAATATTTATCTTCTTCTGGAAGCTTCAATGTGTAACCAGCCGCTCGACCGCGAGAAAGAATAGAAACTTTGCGCACTGGAGCGCAAAGAGGAAGCTCATGAGCCACTAAGGCATGTCCAGCCTCGTGATAAGCGGTAATTTCTTTTTCTTTTTTTGACAAAATATGACTTTTTCTCGCTGGTCCCAAAAGAACTCTTTCAATGCTTTCTAATATTTCTTTTTCAGTTATTTCTTTTTTATTGCGACGAGCCGTTAAAATAGCGGCTTCATTGAGTAAATTAAATAAATCCGCCCCTGAAAATCCGGGAGTGTGTTCAGCGACTTTTTTTAAATTTATTTTTGCGTCCAAGGGTTTTTTTTGAGCGTGAAGTTTTAAAATTTGTTCTCGATCATTAATGTCTGGCAGATCTAAAATAATTCGACGATCAAATCGTCCTGGTCTCAATAAAGCCGGATCTAAGACATCGGGTCGATTTGTCGCGGCAACAACAATGACATTATCATTAACTTCAAACCCATCCATTTCAACCAAAATTTGATTTAATGTTTGTTCTCTTTCATCATGAGATCCGCCCAAACCAGCGCCCCTTAATCTGCCAACCGCGTCAAGTTCATCGACAAAAATAATTGCCGGAGATTCTTTTTTTGCTTTTTTAAATAAAGAACGAACTCTTGCCGCGCCCACTCCAACAAACATTTCCACAAATTCCGAGCCAGAAATAAAGAAAAAAGGAACATTGGCCTCGCCAGCCACAGCCCTCGCCAAAAGAGTATTATGTGAAATAAAGCCATTAGAAATAAAAGAATGAAAATTTGGGACTGTAAAATCATAAACACGATTAAACCCATTTTCTATAGTTGTTACAGTTGAAAAAAAGAGATTAGATTCATAAAAAGATTTTAAAAATTTAAAATCCGGATGTGAACAACCACTTTTTTCAAAAGCCTCAATAAATAATTTTAATGAATTTCGCGAGATACGTTGGCGATGACGGATTTTATCGATAAGACTAGCTAAAGAGGAATTACTTTTATTAGACATGCTTAATACTTTCCAACAATTTTCTAATTTATCAGTAAAATTATAAAATAAATCAATATTAGTATTTCCAATTTTATGAGTTTTTAAATAATTTTCTAATTGAGATTGTTTACGTGTCACTCGAAAACTAATTTCTTGAGCAAACTTAATTAAAGATGTTTCAGAAACAGTAATTTCATAAACTGGTCTTGAATGATGTTTATTAATTTTGGTTTTAATACGACGTCGAGGAATAATTCCTAAATTAAGCAATAAAGCCATTACTTGATTAGAAAGTTTTTTACTAACCGTGGCATATCCAAAATTATAACGTTCAAAATAACCATCTGTATCAAAAAGTCCTTGTAAAAAAGCTATTACTACTTCTTTTGGCGCTTGTAAAATTGAATCCGGAATAGTTTTATCATAAGAAAGCAAATAAGACATTCCTGCTTTGTATAAATCACGCTTAACTGACCAAGAATTTACAATGTAAGTAATTTTATCAGATCCGCGATTAATAGTAACATTACTGTAACGCGTTTGAATATAATTTTTAAAAGCCGTGATAATTTCATTATCAATAGAAGTTAATCCGATACGGCTACTATAGCTTAAATTACCATCGCCAGTTAATAAACCCATAATATACGATTGTTCAACATCAACTTCTGTTGAATAACCAAATACTTGAGTATTAAATTTAATAGCCACTAAATCACCTTTAATAAGCTGATTAATGGGTTTAAATATCAATTCACCATTATTATTCATAATTACAACTGGATGTTCGGGTGTTCCTTCGAGTTGCATACCTTGTCGCAGGGTAATTTTTTTTGTTGATTGTTCGCCTAAATCATACCAATGCGAGGCTTCTTTTTGTTTATCTTTAAGTGAATTTAAATTTAATGTTGGGAGTAATGCTCCTTTTACTTCATTAGTTTGTGGATTGACCCAAAAATATTTTGGAATTTCTTTAATTTCAATTAAACCTTTGTTCGTTAAAACAAGAGAATCGCCAATAATACATTTTCCTGTGCCGGGAGCTCCGAATAATAAAACGCCCTTTGGAATTCTCGCGCCAAGTTGGATAAATTTTTGAGGATTTTTTAAAAATTCCACAATTTCTTTTAATTCTTCTTTTGCTTCTTTAGCCCCGGCCACATCTTTAAAAGTTATTTTCTTTTTTTGATCATCTTTTTCAACTTTTTTATCTTCAACTTGTCCAAACATCATGGCTCTCGCGTTCATTCCCTGGACTTGACGAGACATGAAAAAAATTAATAAACCAATTATAAGAAAAGGAACAAGAATGGGAAAAATAAAATTTGTCCAAAACGTTGATTTACTTTCGTCTTTTATTTCAATAGAAATTCCCTTTAATTTCTCTGGGTTCACTTGATAATTTTTAAATAAAGCGCTCAAAGAATCTTTGGTTTCTTTGTTGGAAATTTTTTCCGTTCCATCTTTTAAAGTAACATATAATTCATCTCCCTTAACCGCGATTTTCTCAATTTTTTCTTCATTGATTTGATCAATCAATTGATTAATCCCCATTTTTGGAATTTTTTTTGTTGAAGAATCCGAAAGATTTAATAATCCAGCGATGATTATAAAAATAATAAAGAAAAACAGGATATTTTTTGTAAGATTTTTCATAGAAAACAAAAAAACAATAAAACACGAGAACAAAAAAACAAATAAAACAAAAAATAAAACAAATAAAGCAAATAAAACACCTGACATTTAACAATTGACATTTAACAAATTAACATACATTTATTATTTTAGCAACAAAGTAATTAGCTTAAAAAATCAATATTTGAAGATTTAATGTTTGGAAGTTCAACTTCCAAACATTGGGTTTAAACTAAAATTAGCTAATAATGTTAATAAGAAATTAACGCGATAGCGCGTTTGTGACGATCGTCACAAACGCGCTATCGGTAGTATTGTAATATAATTTTTAAAAAATCAAAAAATTACAAAAACTAAAAACTAAAAAAACTAAAAACTAAAAACTAAAAAAATTAAAAACTGCAAACTAAAAACCACGAAAGCAAAACTTCCATGATTTTTTTAAATAAACTAACTTCCGCAAATCTTAAATTCAGGAGTTACGCATTATTAATGTGCATTTGGCTAATATTAGCTAAAAATGAAAAATTAACAAAAATTCAATTTTCGCTAACTTTAGCCATTTTTTGATTAAACTGCGTAAGTCCTG
>JACQWZ010000017.1 GCA_016209005.1 Candidatus Kuenenbacteria bacterium | reverse complement strand
GATAAAAGATTGTTTGAAATATTTAAACCGGAATAAATTTAATTCTATAAAATTTGAAAATTTATTTTAGGGAAATTTAAAACAAAACCAGTATATATAGTAGTTCTCCGCCCATCTTTTTTGTCATTCCGACCGAGAGCTTGCCCTGAGTCCTTCAACTTCGTTCAGGATAAACTCCGTCGAATGGGTTTCCGAGTGGAGGAATCCCTTGAATGTGGATGTATAACAAGACCTATTTGTACCACGTTTAAGGGATTCCTCCACTTCGCTCTTAAGGGTCGCGGAGTTTACCCCGAGCCATGTCGAGGGGGTCGGAATGACAGAATAAAATGAATCTTATAGAAAGGGGAATTTAGAATAGGACCACTATATATCTATGCCAATATAATGCATGTTTGGATTTTCTAAAAGAAGCTTTCTGAAATTTGAATATAAAATTGGCATATCCCCACATCCAATTTCTAAAACAAACTTTTTTTGTTCTTCTTTATCTTTTTGTTCTGATATATTAAATTTTTGTTCTATATTATTTTCCATAAATAAAGTTTAAAATTAAATTTCAAGTTAATCAATGGAAAAGTAGTTAAAAATTAAAACATCGTGATATATTTTCCAATTAATTATTTTTGCAGCAGTTCTTTTTTAGTATTTTTATTTTTTAGTAAAAAATTATTTTTTAAAACTACTGATCGGTCGATTTCTTTTTCCAATTCTTTTCTGGCAATCCCTGCAACTTTCCCGCCTCTTTTGGCGTCTTGTTTTAATTTCGGTACACCCTTTGATTCCTCTATTCTGTGAATTTCTCTTTTTTGTACTCACTCGGCGTGATGCCAAAGGTGGCTTTAGAAATTTCGGCGGTTAAAATTTCGTAGTCGCGCTCGTTTTCCGCTCCGCGTTTTTGCCACTCGTCTGTCAATTCCTCGCGGATGGCAATTCCGCGCATTCGTTTTTCAATCCAGTCATCAGAATACCCTTTGAGCTTATAAAGCATCCTTGTTCGTTTAGTTGTTAACTCTGGATCTTCAATTTCTTTTATGCGCTCATAACCAACTCGCGCCAACCATCGCTTAAATGGTTCTGCTTTTGGCGAAGGAATAGACTGAATAATGCGAAAAATTGTTTCTGTATTGGCGCAATCAGTTTCATATTTCTTCCCATCAGATGACTCCAATTTCAGTTGTCTACAAATTGTAGATAACTGAAACCCATCTTCACTACCTACTCGAGTCTTCATTGCTGTCCAATATTTACTTGGTTGAGTGCTATCTGTTAGTGCTTCAATCACATCAATTACCGAAAACCACCACTCATTTTGGAATAATATTTTTCTAATTTTTCTGCCTTTAAACAAGGCGATTTTTGTTGTTTTCATAAATATTTTAAACTTTAAATAAATTATTAGGGATTAAGTAGAAATAACTTCCTTTAAATTTCCTTTTGTGCTATGATTATGTCATGGCAAACTCAAAAACTAAAACAATTAAAATTATCAAGCAAAAATTTGAGGAAATTTCTTTTTACTTAAATGAAAAAACTAAACG
>JACQWZ010000094.1 GCA_016209005.1 Candidatus Kuenenbacteria bacterium | reverse complement strand
GTTTTTGTTGAATGGAATATTGAAAAAGAACAGCTGTTAATCTATTCAGAATTTGAAAAACAAATTACCTTGATTCATCAAATTAAATTTAAAATTAATTTATAAGGGGGGGTAAAGTTTTATACCAAAGCCAGCCGTTAGCTTTTAGGAAAAAGGCAATATGAAAAATGGAAATAAAAAAATTTACCTAAAAGCTAAAAGCTATAAGCTAACAGCTGTTGTGGGGTTTTCTATTATTGAATTAATGGTTGTGATTTCTATTATTGGAATTATGAGCAGTTTAATGTTTGCTAATTATAGACAAGGGGAACGCGATACCGCTTTAGAATACGCGGCGCAACAAATAGCTCAAGATATTCGTCAGGCTCAAAATTTATCCTTAGCTGGTCCAATAAATACATATGGATATGGAATTTATTTTGATAAAAATAAAGAATCAGAATATTTTATTTATGGGGATGAAGGTGTTCAAAATGCAAATCATCAATATGAAGGCGATGAGGGCAATGATAAAAAAGTTATTCCTTATCTAATTGTTTTGCCAACTAATATTGAAATAAATAACATTACAGTTAGTCCAGTGGGAGATGTTGCGGATATTTTTTTCGCGCCGCCAGATCCAATTACTTATATTAATGGTGTTTCTGGTGTAGGCACAGCGGAAATTGAAATTTGTTTTACGACAATAAGTAAATGCAAAACCATTGTGGTCACTACGGCTGGGAGAGTTGAAGTGGAATAATTTTATGATTTAAGATTTATGATTTATGATTTAAGAAAAAAAAATAAAAATCAATGTTTAGAAGTTCAACCTCTAAATGCGGAGTCCGCCAGTTGGCGGATTCAAGAACTAAAAGCTAAAAGCTATCAGCTAAAAGCTGTTAAGGGTTTTTCTATTTTAGAAGTCATTGTTTCTTTGGCCATTATTACTGTGGGAATATTGGCAGTATTAAGTTTATTTACTCAAACCATTCGTAGCGGAGAAGTAAGTATTAATCAAGAAATTGCCACAAATTTAGCCCAAGAGGGGATTGAGGTTATTAGAAATAAAAGAGATAGCAATTGGATAAAATTAAACATAGACTGGAATAATGAGATAAGTAAGACAAGTGATTATAAAGTTAACTTTGAAAATAACAATAAATGGGATATAAAAAGCGAAGGCGTTTCTGGATTTCAAAAACTTTATTTAAGAGATGATAAAATTTATACTCACAATGATAAAGATAATGAAATTAAAAATATTTCTACTATTTTTAAAAGACGAATTGAAATTGATAATACAACGGTTGATATTTTAAAAATAACTTCAACTGTTCAATGGACTGAAAGGAGTAGTAATTATTCAATAATTTTGAAAGATAATTTATATAATTGGCAATAATTAATTAGCTTTTAGCTTTTAGTTTAAAATGAATAAAATTAATAAAAATAAAATTTGCCTATCAGCTAAAAGCTATCAGCTAAAAGCTGTTAGAGGATTTAGTTTAGTAGAGCT
>JACQWZ010000101.1 GCA_016209005.1 Candidatus Kuenenbacteria bacterium | reverse complement strand
GCCTTATATTTGGCTTTTTCTGTAATCATATAGGTATATTTATACCCATATTCATACAATTTTACAAATCCTTTAATACCTCTATAGATACTTTGTATTTTCATAAAGCTATGGCCTTATGGAGTCCAATATGTATCTGGTATTATGCACAAAATGACAAATGACAAATTTCCAATGTCAAATCAATGTCAAATGACTAAATGTCAAAAACTATCTTTTATTTTGTCATTTGGATTTTGGATTTTGTTTGACATTTGACATTTGAGCTTTGAAATTAGGATTTTATGTCTCTAACCAAAGAACAATTTAAATACGCTTATTGGATTTCAACTCATAAAAAAAGAATTAAATTGGGTATTATTATTGGATTAATTATTTTAAATATATTTTTAATAAGTCTATTGATTTTTAAGACTACTTTTTATTTTAAAGAGCAAAAAAATTATCAAATAATGATAAATTCTTTGAGTAAAAATTTGATTGATTATGAACTTTTTAGAGAAAAAAATAAACCAAAAGATCTTGTGGTTCTGTTAATCGATAGTGTTAAGTCTGAAAAGCAAAAATACGACGCAATATCGCAAATCGAAAATTTAAATTCTCAATGGGTGGCTCAATATGATTATCAATTTATTTTGGATGGTCAAGGGGGTAAAATAAGAACCAATTTTATCTTACCCAATGAACAAAAATTTTTAATGGATTTTAATTTTGAAACTTTAACAAAAAATCCAGCTGTTGAATTAAATATTACAAATGTTCAATGGAAAAGAATAAAAAATTTATCTAAACTTCCTAAAATACAATTTGAAACTAAAAATGTAAAATATTCTCCAATGGGATCTCAAATCGCTCCTGATAAAAAAATAGGCGTTAATCAAGTTAATTTTGAAGCAACTAATAACAGCCCTTATGGTTTTTGGGAAAGCGCTTTTAAGGTTATTCTTTATCACGATAAAAAAATCATGGGTATAAATATCATTCCCGTTAAACAATTTTTATCCAGAGAGAAAAAATTTTTATCAACAAGTTGGGTAAATTTCTTGCCTCCCGTAACAAAAGTTTTTATAGAGCCCGAAGTTGATGTTTTAAACTCTAAAAATTTAGTGCCAGTGAAATAGAAATAATAAATTTGTTGCAATAGCGACACTTTAATTTTACATTTTGAGATTTACATTTTACATTTTTGTTGTGTTTAAAAAAATTTTTAAATTTAAATTGATTTTTATTACGATAGTAATTACTGTTTTTCTTATTTTTTTTCATCAAATAAAATTATTATCGCCTTTGGAAAATTTTTTTCAAAAAATTTTCTTGCCAATCCAATTAAAAACTTATCAAATAACTAATACTATTCGAGAAAAAATGGATTTTTTGTCTTCAAGAAAAAAAATAATAGAAGAAAATAAAAGACTTAAACAAAAAATTCAAAAATTAATTATTGAAAAATCGCAATTTGAAGAATTATCTCAAGAAAATGAAGTTTTAAGAAAAGAATTAAATTTTGTTAAAAAAAATAATCTTTCTTTTGTTGTTACTCAAATTATTGGAGAAAAAAATGATTTAGGTTTACAAACTTTAATTATTAATAAAGGAAAAATTAATGGATTAATAGAGGGCTTGCCTGTTGTAACGCAAGGATTTTTAATTGGCAAAATTATTAAAGTGGATAAATACACGGCTCAAGTTTTGCCAATCATTGAAAATCATAGTTTAGTCGCGGCGGTTATTCAAAATTATCCGAAAACAAATGGATTGGTGAGAGGAGAATATAATTTATCTTTGATAATGGAATTAATTCCTCAAGATATAGAAATAAAAGTGGGAGATTTAGTTATCACTAGCGGACTTGAAAATAATATTCCTCGCGGATTAGTAATTGGTCAGGTGGAAAAAATAATAAGCCAATCAGAAGAATTATATCAAAAAGCTCAAATAAATTCTCCAATATCTTTTAAGAGTTTAAATTTTTTAACAATCTTGTTGCCTTCAAAATAACTTTCTAAACTTTCTGAGATCAAACCTTGTAAGATTAAAATAAAAAAAGAGGTTAATTTTAACAATCAATCTCTTTTTTTATTATCACACACCACTTAATTCATAATTCATAATTCATATCTTCAGGTATTGCTATTTCAAACTCTACCCATCTATTTTCCAAATCATAAAATCCCAATTTAAAACTATGCAAAAAAATTCTATCTAATTTTTTATTCTTTATTTTTCGCTCTAATCCTTTGTTTCTATAAATTTTATCACCCAAAATGGGATGGCCGATAAAATTCAAATGCGCTCTGATTTGATGAGTTCGGCCTGTTTTAATTTTAACTTTTAGTAATGTAAAATTTAAAAATCTTTTTAAAACCTCGTATTCGGTAATTGCAGTTTTACTTTTATTTTGAGAAAAAACTGTCATTTTAATTTTAGATTTTCTTTTTGAAAAACCAATCGCTAAATCTATTATTCCTTTTTTTTCTTTCACTTCTCCGTAAACCAAAGCGTAATATTCTTTTTTTACTTTGCGTTCTTGAAATTGTTTTTTAAGATGATTAAACGTTTCTTGAGTTTTAGCAATTACCATTAAACCAGAAACATCTTTGTCTAAGCGATGAACAATTCCTGGCCGTAATTCTTTATCATCGCCAACATTTTTAATTTGTGGACAATACTCTATTAAAAAATTAACTAAACTATTTTTTTCTTTAAAAGTTGTTGGATGAATAATCAATCCAGCAGGTTTATTAATAATTAAAAAATCCTTATTTTCGTAGATAATATCAAGCATAAAAATAAACAAAAATTTTAGGTCCGCCAGCTGGCGGATTGCAATTTCTAATTTCTAATTTCTAATCAATTTTTAATGATTTAATTTTTTAATTAATTTTTTATTTGTTTGAAAATTTTGTCATTGAAAATTTAATGAAAATTGAAAATTGAAAATTGAAAATTTTGCCTATTTTATAATTCATTAATTACTTTCTTTAAAAACTCCCTCGCTTGTTTTTTAGTTTTTATTTCTCCACTTAACTGCGCCTCTCTTAAAATTTCGAGCAATTTACCAATTTGCGGTCCAGATGGAATATTAAATTTTTTCATTATTTCATTTCCATCTAAGATTGATTTTGGCAATCTATTTTTTTCTTTAATTAATTTTTTTAATTTCTTAATTCGCTGAATCATTTTATAAAAACTTTCTAAATTTATTTCACTATTTTTAGACACGGTGGCTAGGGTGTCAACAAAACTAAGTTTAAGCAAGTCTTGACCAGAATATTTTTCATTAAAAAAATATTTTTCAATTGTTCGATTTTTCATTTCTTCTTTTTGATATATTAATGAATGATTTACGACTAACCAAACAGCTTTTGATGTTTCAAATTTAAAGTTAGGACCGCTGGAAAATTTTAATCGTTTGCAAATTTTTTTAAATAATTTAGCTCCGACTTGATCATGGCCACTAAATCTAATGCGATCGGTTCCATTTTTTTCGGGCGTTTTAATGGTATAGGGCTTGCCAATGTCATGAAAAAGAATAGCGATAATTAATTCAATTGAATTTTTTTCTGAACTAAATTGTTTTTTAAATTTTTTTGAATCTAAATTTAAAAAAGCTAAACGAGTATGTTGCCAAACATCTCCTTCAGTGTGATATATTTTTGGCTGAGGACATTTTTTCATTTTTAAAATTTCTGGAATTAAAAATTTAAAAATTTCGCTTTGATCATAAAGATCAAAGGCTCTTAAAGGCGCGTGATAAAAAGATTTTAAAAATTCTTTGGCTATAGTTTCGTAAGGAACCAAACGTTCGCCATTTAAAGTATCGTTAATATGCGACATTAATTTTTTCATCGCTCGCCAAGTTTTTTCTTCAATTTTAAAATTAAATTGACAGGCAAATCTAATACCTCTTAACATTCGAGAATAATCTTCTTTAAATCTTTGTTCTGGATCACCAACTGCTCTAATAATTTTTTTCTTTAAATCATTTTCTCCGCCAAATAAATCAATAATTTCATAACGCATATCGCATAACGCATAACGATTTTTAGATTCCGCATTTTGCGTTACACGTTCCACGTTATGTGTTATGTGACTAAGCGCCATTGCGTTTATCGTAAAATCTCTACGACTCAAATCTTTTTCAATTAAAAGATTTGAATCTGATTGAACATTAAAATCTTTTCGCGTGCCAGATCCGCCAGAATATTCAGTTCGAGGTAAAGCAATATCCCATGAATCTTTTTCTTTTTTTATAAGAGCGGCTGGAAGAAATTTAAAAACACCGAATTTTTTTCCAACTAAATTTACCTCGCCCAATTTACTTAAAAATTTTTCTAATTCTTTGGCTGGCACTTTTCTTATTAAAAAATCATAATCCATTTGATCTGTTTGTTTTAATAAAATATCTCTCACAGTTCCGCCAACTAAAAAAACTTCCGCCTCTGGAAATTCTTTTGATATTTTTTTAACAAAATTAATTATTTCTCTTCTATATTTAATTTTTTGAAAATCTATTTTCATTAGGATTAGAAGTTAGAATTAGAGATTAGAAAATAAAAAATTTATAAAATAAGCAAAATTTATCAGATAAATTTTGCAAAATCCCAAATCTTAAATCCCAAACAAAATACAATTAGGGTTTAGGGGTTAGAATTTGATTGGGCATTGGTCCCGACGTTTCAGCTCCGATGACTTGTCGGAGAGCCGACTGAAACGTCGGCTTCGGGACTCCGACAT
>JACQWZ010000045.1 GCA_016209005.1 Candidatus Kuenenbacteria bacterium | reverse complement strand
TCGATATTTAGGTTTATCGAAAAGCTAATTTACTATAGACATAGATTTAACTTTAAAATCACGCTAAAACAGCCTGATTCTGGTTTATTATTTATATTTTTATCTCATTTTATTGTAAATGTGCGTAAGTCCTGAAATTAGAAAAATTTGTTGACGATTATCTTAAAATCGGCGGTTATCCAGAATATGTTTTAGAAGAAAATCCTGCCTACTTTTCCGATTTAATTAATAATATACTTTATAAAGATATTGTTAATCTTTATAAACTTAAAAATCCCGATCTTTTAAAAGATTTGATTCTTCTTTTGGCGGATAGAGTTGCTCACCAAACAACATATACCAAACTTGCTTCGGTCCTTTCGATTAAACTTGACACAGTAAAAGAATATATGTTTTTTTTAAAAAATACTTTTTTAATCGATGAATTGCCTCGATTTAGCCTTTCAAGATCAACTCGCATTTATGGACCAAAGAAATTTTATCTCCAAGATAATGGCATTCTTTTCCATTTATTAGGAAAATTTTCTTATGGACAAGTTCTTGAGCAAGTTGTTTTTAATTTTTTAAAAAATTCTGGCAAAAAAATTGGTTTTTATTATGAAAACCAAAAAGAAGCTGATTTTTTGGTTGAAAATAATGGAAAATTAGAGCTTTGGGAAGTTAAATATGAAATTAATGAATTTTTTGAAAATAAAATTAACGATTATATTAAAATAGCCAAATTAAAAAAAATAAAAAAAATTATTTTTATCACAAAATCTTTTGAAAAAATTAAAAAAAAAGAAAATATAGAAATTAAATTTATGCCTTTTTGGAAAATTATCTGATTATAACTTTTCACAAAAAGCGTTCGCGCAATAACGAGTTAGGCGAAATTTTTAAAATAACAGCAACATTTATAATTTATAATTTAAAATTTAAAATTATTTTAATTTTTATGTCTGGTCACTCAAAATGGGCGACAACTAAAAGACAAAAAGGGATAACCGATCTTAAACGTGGAGCTCTTTTTACTAAACTTGGAAATATAATTTCCATTGCTTCTCGCGAGGGAGGAGAGGATTCAGAAAGCAATTTTAAACTTCGTTTAGCTATAGAAAAAGCCAAGCAAGCCAATATGCCTAAAGAAAATATTGAGCGAGCTGTTAAACGGGGTGTTGGAAAATTAGAAGGATCAAAAATTGAAGAAATTATTTATGAAGCCTTTGGACCCGATGGAATTCCTTTAATTATTGAGGTTTTGACTGATAATAAAAATCGAGCCGTGTCTAATATTAAAAGTATTTTAAATAAACATGGCGGAAGTTTAAGCGGACCAAATAGCGTCCTGTGGAAATTTAAAAAATGCGGAGTTATCAGAGTTAATAAAGTGGAACTTTCTAACGGGGTAAATTTAGAAGAATTTGAATTAAAATTAATGGATTTACAAATTGAAGATATGGAAGAAGAGGATGAAGAATTAGTTATTTACACTAAATTAGAAGATTTTCAAAAAGTTAAAGAAGAATTAGAACAACAAAAAATTAAAATAGATTATGCGGAGATAGAATGGATTAATAAAGAAAAAAATAATTTAACAAATGTTACAGAAAAGACAAAAGAAAAAATGGAAAAAATTTTTGAAGAATTAGATGATGAAATAGATGTGAGTAATGTTTTTTATTAAATTTAAATTTTAAATATTTTAAAAAAAATTCTGTTCACCCTGTTAAATAAAATTTAGATTTAATAGGGTGAACCCTGTTAAATAATTTTATCAAATAAAATTCCTGTTTCGCAGGATTTAACAGAGTAAATTCCGACCGAAGCGATTCTGAGAGCGAAGTGGAGGAATCCCTTGGTTTTAAATGACAAATTTCCAATGACAAATGACAAATGTCAAAACAAAATAAATTTAAAATCTAAAATTCAAATTTTTTTGTTTGAAAATTTTGTTATTGAAAATTGATTGAAAATTAAAAATTGAGATTTGAAAATTTTTTTAATGTTATATTGTTTTTTTTATGAACACTGAAATTAAAAAATGCCAAAATTGCTCTCGGGAATTTCAAATCGAGTCGGAGGATTTTGAATTTTATGAAAAAATAAAAGTTCCGGCGCCAACTTTTTGCCCGGAGTGCCGAATGCAGAGAAGAATGATATGGAGGAATGAAAGAAGTTTATATAAAAGAAAATGCGATGCCACTGGTAAAGATATTATTTCAATGTTTTCTTCAGACAAACCAATGAGGGTTTACGAACGTAATTATTGGTGGTCTGATAATTGGGATCCAATTGAATATGGCAGGGATTATGATTTTTCAAAACTATTTTTTGAGCAATTTAAAAAATTATTGGAAAAAGTACCAATATTAAATTTAGTAAATAAAGGCGATGTTGA
>JACQWZ010000087.1 GCA_016209005.1 Candidatus Kuenenbacteria bacterium | reverse complement strand
TCTTGTAAAAAACAATCGCATATAACAATTGTATCACAAAAAAAGGTCGAAATTTTTAAAAAATCATCTGCTCCTTTGGCAACATTTTTAGTTGCAGAGCCGATGAAAGTTCGGCAACATTCCTTAATTGCTTGACACGTGGTCTGTATATAAAAATTTGTTTATAAAATTAATTTATGATAAGCTAATTTATTATGCATTCTGAAATTAGAAAAGATTATATTCAGGATAAATATGTAATTATCGCGCCTCGTCGGAGTCAAAGACCATATGAGATCGCAAAATCTGCGACCCCTATTTTAGAATCTAAAAAAAAATGCGTTTTTTGTCCAGAGGGAGTATTTAAAAATTTAATAAAAGATAGAGTTGGCGATAAAAAAAATTGGGCAATTTTAGTTTTAAAAAATCCATTCCGAGCTGTAACTCTTGATAATCCAAAGGCTTATGGAATTCAAGAAGTTATTGTTGATACTCCGGATCACATTAAAGAATTAGAAGATTTAAGTATTAGCCACATTTCTAAACTGTTAGAAATTTACGCCAAAAGAACAAAAATTATTTCTGAAAATAAAAAAATAGAATATATTTTAATTTTTAAAAATAATGGCGGTCGAGCAGGGGCGTCACTTCAACATAGTCATTCTCAAATTTTTGCCACTAATTTTTCACCGCCTCATCTTTTTGATAAATCCCAAAAAATGCAAGAATATAAACTAAAACACGGGACTTGCGTTTATTGCGACGTCATTAAAAAAGAAAGAAAAAGTTCGCGTCTTGTTTGGGAAGATAAAAATGTTATCTCTTTTACTCCTTACGCTTCTATGTATAATTATGAAATTTGGATTTTACCCAAACGACATTTAGACAATATAACTTGTCTTAATCAAGTGGAAAGAAAATCTTGGGCAAAAATTTTAAAAATGATTTTAGAAAAAATAGAAAAATTGGGTTTGCCTTATAATTATTATTTTCATCAAGTGATTCATGATGAAAATCAACATCTTTATATGAAAATTATTCCGCGCGGTTCTGTTTGGGCTGGCGTGGAAATCGGTTCTGGTGTGGTAATAAATCCAATTTCTCCCGAATCAGCCGCAAAATTTTATAGAAAATAAAATTATTTTTGTTCGTCTTTAATCGGAACGATAAAATAATCTACTTTAATTCTTTCTTTTTTAATATCCATTTCTTCTAATATTTTATTTACTTCTTTTTTAATTTCGTCAAAATCATCACCTTCGTTTAAACAACAAGCAATAATGAATGGATTTTTTTCTGTAAATCTTTCTCCAAAGCCATGGTCGCCAAAAGCAATTTTTATGGCTAATTTTAATCTTTCTTTTGCATTTTCTACGTTAAATAATGTAAATCTTTCTATTGAAAACGTTGGAGGCAATCCTTTAATTACTGATGGATAATAATCTTTAATATTATTATAAAAAACCATTCGAGCGGGCTGAAAATCTTGAGACCTTTTCATCTCATCAGCGCGAATATATCTATATTTAATTCCCGCTTTGTTTGCAATGTTATGTATATACGTCATTGCTAATTTATCAGCGCCTTCTTGATTTATATTTAGATCTTTTTTTCTAGCCCATATTAAAGCCGCGCCACAGCCATCATGACTTGTAATAACATCAACTTTTCTCTTTTTTATAAACTCTAAAAGTTCATCTTCTGTTAAAAAAAGAATTCCAGAACCTGCCAATGGTATTCTTTTTTCAATTCCTGAATCTATACATCCTATTACAACTTCATCTCCTTCTTTTTTATATCCTTCTTCTAAATTTATTCTTTTTTCTCCAATATAATTTTCTAAAGAAATTTTTTTATCTTGTAAAAATTTATATTCTTCATTTTGTTCTTCCCATTCTTTATTTTTTAATATGACAAATTTTTCTTTTTCTAAACTCTCAAGGATTTTATGTTTAATTTTCCTTTCTACTTTTGTTATTTCTGCCATAAATTTAAAAAATTAATAAATTAAATATGCTTAGTCATTTTTTCAATTGATTTCCAACCAAGAATATTAATATTAGCGCGAAATTGATCAACTTCGCCTCCATAAATAAGATAGCCTTTTTCCGCTAAATTTCCAGCCAATTTTGACCAATAAGCAATATTTTTTAAAAAATCTGAAGCGACAGTAAGTCCTGATTTTATTTCAATTGGAATTAATTTTTGTCCATGCTCAATTATAAAATCAATTTCGTTGCCCTTGTTATCGCGCCAAAAATAACAATTTTTTGATTTATGAATATTGTATCTGGTTTTAATTAGTTCAATAGCTACCCAATTTTCCATAATCGCTCCGCGAAATAAATGCGTTTCCAATTCAACGGCTGATTGCGCGCCTAAAAGGAAACAGAGAAGCCCGGTGTCATAAAAAAATAATTTTGGAGATTTTATAAGACGTTTGGAGAAATTTTTATAGTGTGGCTCCAAACGAAAAATTATATAAGTAGCTTCAAGAATATTAAGCCAGGCTAAAGCGGTTGAATGCGAAATACCGCAATCATTAGCCAAAGAAGATAAATTTAAAATTTGTCCGGCTCGACCAGCGCACATTTTTAAAAAGCGTTGAAAAGTTCCAAGATTATGAATTTTCAAAAGATCGCGAAGATCCCTTTCAATATAAGTTTTAACATAATCCTGATACCAGTCTGACTGATTAATTTTCTCTTTATATAATCGCGGATAAAATCCTTTTAAAAATAATTTATTTAAAGACGCGGGAATAATGTTAGATTTTTTTAATTCTTGATAAGAAAGCGGTAAAAGTTCGATAATAGCTGTTCTGCCGGCTAAAGTTTGGCTTACATTTGCCAATAAAGTAAGTTGAGCAGAACCTGTTAAAATAATAGGAGCTTTCTTTTTTTTATTGTCTAAAAATGATTGCAAATAAGACATTAATTCCGGCGATTTTTGAATTTCATCAATAATGCCTCCTTGTTCAAACCGTTTTAAAAATCCGCGTGGATCAGATCTGGCAAATTCACGCTCATCTAAATCTTCTAACGACGCATAAATCACGTTAGGTAAAAGATGTTTAGCTAAAGTTGACTTTCCCGATTGGCGCGGTCCGGTCAAAACAATTGCAGGATATTGTCTAATAAGTTTTTGAATTATTTTCTGCGCGTCTCTTTTTATATACATAATAGTTGTTGAGTAATTTTTTAGAAATTATATTCATTTAGAAATTATATTCATATAGTCAGGAGTTACGCACTATTAATGTGCATTTGGCTAATATTAGCTAAAAATAAAAAATTAACAAAAATTCAATTTTCGCTAACTTTAGCCATTTTTTGATTAAACTGCGTAAGTCCTGATAGTACAGATTGCAGAAAAAAAAGTCAAATTGTACGCATTCTGCAAGTTAAAATATATCTGTTATTTAATTAAGGATGCTTCCAATTTTACATAGCCTTCGAAGCACTCTGTCTTCCACTGGCAACTTGGCTAAAGAAATATTAAATATGGCATTGTCTGTTTCATTGGCAGTATTGTAAAAAGCTCTTTGCATCATATTCACAATAACAGGAGTTACGCACTATTAATGTGCATTTGGCTAATATTAGCTAAAAATGAAAAATTAACAAAAATTCAATTTTCGCTAACTTTAGCCATTTTTTGATTAAACTGCGTAAGTCCTGAATAATAAGCCTTGGTGCGGCCGCCAAAGGAGATATGGCTATTAATATAAAATAAGTAATCCTGATAGTCCAATGATTTAAAGCGTTAAAAATAATAGCCGCTCTGATGGTAGATAAAATTTGAAATTTGTTTAAAGAAGAAATAAGATTGTCTTGGGTTTCAAAAAAAGAATTTCTTTCAATCCCGTCTAAATGTTTTAAATAAGGAGAGATAATCGATTTTATTCTGTCAAAACTTTGAAAAATAGCAGTGTCAAATTTTAAACAATATTTATTTCCTTTTCTTACGCCATTTAAAATGTCCAATCCAATGCAGTCAAAGTAATGACTAATCTTTTTTAAGGCTATTTTTTTTCTGTTAACTTCTTTCTCGTGTTCGGATATTATTCTAGCTAATTTTTCTGAATAAATAATTAGCCAATTTATAAATTCTATCATCGCCAAATCAGTATTGCCTCTTTTTTGATTGGTGTAGCTCATATTAAAACTTGTGATAAAAACGATTAACGCCGCCATGGCACTTTCAATGTATGGCAAAAATCCCGCTACCGACCCAAGCATTTTAGAAAGAGGGGTTAATAAAATTAAAAAATTTAAACCAATAGCAATCGAGGCTGTAGTAAGAATATCTTTGAGACTAACTTTAACGAGCATTAAAAACTGAAAATCCCTGTTAATTGCATTCCCTTCTAATTGTTGAACCGTTCCTTTAGTGTGTTCGGCGCTAAGCAAAAGACCAAGCTCTTTAATTAGATATTTAAGTTTTAAAATGTTTAGATTGGTAGCTTTTTCAGAAAGATTTTTTAATATTATCAGGACTTACGCAGTTTAATCAAAAAATGGCTAAAGTTAGCGAAAATTGAATTTTTGTTAATTTTTCATTTTTAGCTAATATTAGCCAAATGCACATTAATAGTGCGTAACTCCTGATTATTTGGATTTGAATTATAAGTTCAAAAAAACTAATAAAAAATGTTTGTTTATCTTCGGCCATTTTATTTGATTCCTGTTCAATTTTTTGGTTTGTGGCAATAATTATTTCTCGCGTCGCGTCAATCAATTGAAAAATGTTTTTAAATTCATCAACAGCATTCTTTTTGATATTTTGCCGATACCAGTCTAATAATTTGTCATAGAAGGCGACTTCTTCAAAAGCTTCTGATTTTTTGTTTTTTTGAAAATCATCTTTTATTTCTAAAGCTCGAATGAATTTAATAATTCGCAAAAATCTCAAAAGCCTCAAAATTCTTAAGGCTCGCAATCCTTTGGCTTGGCCAATGCCAATAAAAGAAGGAAGAATGGCAAAAAGATCAATAATACTGAAAATGTTGATAAAATGTTTCCATCGTTTGGGAGCCGCGTAAAATCTAGCAATATAATCCACGGAAAAAATCGAGGCGATTATTAAATCCATCATTATGTTTTGAGAATGAGTGAGATTCCATGTCAGCATTCCATATTCGCCCATTAGCTGAATTATTGACACAAATATCAGGCCATAAATAAACATATCCCAAAGTTTTCGGCCCATGGTGTCAGATTCAAAAAAATCTTGCAATTTTTTTCTAAATGATATTTTTTCTTCTGTCATAAATTTAAAAAAATTAAAAATAATGTCAAATATTGATTGTTGATTATATATCTTTATTAAATCTTTGCAAGAAAAATTTGTAAAAAAGTTAAAATATATGATATGCTAAAATTACAGTCAGAAACTGGCCACCCTTTGGGTGAAAAATAAGGGGGCAATTAGCTCAGTTGGTAGAGCGTTCGGGTCACATCCGAAGGGTCAGAGGTTCGAACCCCCTATTGCCCATCGGATGAATACAGAATGCACAGAAACAGAATGTAGATTGTAGAATATAGAATATAGAATGTAGAATGAACGCAGAATTAAGATTAAAAAAAGGAGGAAAATTGTTTTTTTTCAAAAAGAATTTTTTATTTTTCATTGCCAATTGAAGATGATATTTATGAACTATGAATTATAGCGAGAAAATTGTAACTACTCATAATCCTTCTGCCGTGTCATTGCGAGCTTTGTATTCAAAGCGAAGCAATCTCTCTTTTGTCATTACAAATTAAAGAGAAATAATTAATAGATTGCTTCGTCGCTGAGTACAGCTCCTCGCAATGACAAGGTTTATTGTTTTTATGTTTTTATGTTTTTTTGTTCTTGTGTTTTTATGTTTCTTATTATTAACACGGCTGAAAAAAATAAAACAACTTTAATATTTTTTACGCGTCAATTCAATGGAATTTTCAAATATAGTTTTAAAAGAAATTACAATCAAGCTGAAAAATTATTGCCAGCCATTGATAAATTATTTAAAAAAAATAAAAAAAACCCGACTGATTTGAATGGCCTGGCAATAATAACGGGTCCCGGTCCATTTACCGCTTTGCGAGTCGGGATAACCATTGCCAACACAATGGCTTTCGCTTTAAAAATTCCAATTGTCGGAATAAGACTAGACGAATTTAAAAATACAAAAGAATTAATTAAATTAAGTTATAAAAAATTTAGAAAAACAATCCGCCATCCAGCGGAAAAAAAAATTGTTATTCCGTTTTATGGCAAAGAACCAAATATCACAAAGTAACGGGTAACGCGTAACCCGTAACGAGTAATTTATTATCCCGCTTCGTGGGATTATCCGCGTTATGTGTTATGCGTTATGCGTTACTGGTTACAGGTTACTTTTACAGATTGTTTTTATATTTTTTTGTTCTCGTGTTCTCGTGTTTTTATGTTTTAATGTTTTTGATTTTATTTATGAGGACAATTTTTTTATTTTCTAAAATATTATATAAAAAATTATCTGTTAGATCGGAGCGATAACGAAATTCTTGCAAACCCATTACTGTATAATTAATTTTTTTCTCTATTTCTTTTTCTAAAGATTCAATAACGCGCTTTAATTTTTTTCTATTTAATTTTCCAACAATTAAAATATCAGTTTGGTTGGCCAAATCAACAAAAAAACCGGTTAAAATTAAAAGATGAATTTGTCCCAAACGTTCTAATTTTTCTTTTAATTTATCTTTTAAAAGAATTCTTGATTTTGTTATTAAAATTTTTAATTCTGGATAAAGAATAAAATTTTCATTGACTTTAAAATATTTTTTTCTATCTTGATCTTTTTCTTTTATAATTCCTATTTCTAATAAATTTTTTAATTCCCTTCTTATTGAATGAATATGACTATTAGTTAATCGAACCAATTCTCTCACATAATAAAAATTAGATTGCGTTAAAAACAACCTTAATAATTTAACTCTAGTTTTTGAACCAAATAATCGTTCAAGCATAGAATAAGTATAAAATTTATCAAATAAATTTTATACAATTTTCAATTTCTAATTTCTAATTTCTAATAAAATTCAAAATCCAAATTTCAAAATGAAAGATAATTTTTAGATAAAAAATTTTTGACATTTAGTCATTTGACATTGATTTGTCATTGGAAATTTGTCATTATTTAAATTGCATCATATTTTAATTTGTTTTATAATTATAATACTATTTTTTATAAAAGCAAGAAAATTGTTAATTGATTTTTATGTTTAATAATTCAAAAAAAAATTTTAAAAATAATATCCAAATCGCCAGCTTTTTAATTAATGATCCTAAATTAACTGAAACATGGGGGAATGTTTATATTGTTGAACCCTCAAATGAACGAGAAAAAAAATTAGGCCAATTAATAGTTTTAACCGCTCTTTCTGATTTTTCTTCTAAAACATCGCAAAAAGAAATTATTGAGCGAATAATTAAAGAAATGCAAATTAATTATTATCGTTCAGACGTTCACCCCGTTAGAAAAGACGGGGCTTTAGACCTCATTTTTTCTGAAAATAAAAAAGCGGGACTATATTTATCCCCCCAAGGAGCGGGATTTTCTAATGGGGTAAATAAAGAAAATTTAAATATTGAAGAAATTTTTGAAACGATATTGCAAAAAGCCAATCAAGAATTTGCTAAAATTATAAGAATTAGTCAAAATAATTGGTTTAAAAAAATAAACATCCTTGTGGTAATAGTAAAAAATGAATCAATTTATTTTGCTCAAATTGGATCGCTTTTCTCAGCTTTTTTAATTCATGAAGACAGAATCATTGATATTATTGAAAAAGTTAGAGCAAATAATATTCCCGTTAATCCTTTAAAATTATTTTCTTCAATTACCAATGGTTCGATCAGCGTTAATGATAATATTTTTTTTACTTCTTCTGGAATTTTTGATTTTATTTCTTCAGAAAAAATAAAAAGAATTATCAATGATTGGGAAGTTAATTCGGCTATTTCAAAATTTCAAAATCTTTTAAGCATTTCAAACGCAAAAAGTATTTTAACCGGAGTAATAATTAAAAATAATTATAAAAAAACCGAGGCAAAATTAATCCCGACTAACAATTCTTTATTTGAGTTAGCTAATCAAAGAAAAAAAACAGATAAAGTTCTTAAACCTTCATTTGTCTCAAATTTATTAAAAGTTCAAAAAAAATGGTTCAATTTATCCAGCGCCTTTCTGACAAGGTATCGCGCCCCGCAGAAAGACCATATTAATCCATTCATCCCAGCGGTAAATCGCGATGGGGCATTTTGGAAGGCGCTGGATAAATTTAAATCATTCTCTCGTTTAAGCAAAATATTATTTATTGCTGCTTTAATTTTGGCTTTGTTTTTGGTGTACAGCGTTATTTGGTTAGCTAGAAAACAAACTAAAGACAATCAAATTAAAGAAAATAAGCAATTGCTTGAAAAAATAGAAAATAAACAAAACGTTGTTGGCGCGGCTTTAATTTATAAAGATGAAAAAAAGGCCGGGAAAACCTTAGAAGAAATTTTAAAATTATCTGAAAAATTATCAAAAGATTCCCCTGAAAACTTGGCAAGACTTCAAAAAATTCAAAAAGAAACAGAGATTCAACTCAATCAATTAAGAAATATTACTGTTCTTGAAAACCCTTTAATGATAACAGATTTGAATCTTTTAAATTCTAATCCGTCAGCTGGCGGAGAAAATTTTAATTTAGTTTTTTTAAATCAGCAACTTTATTTTTACAATCAAGATAATTCAATTTTTAAATTTGATTTTAAAGAAAAAAAGATTTTCTCTGTTTTTAAGGATTTACAAGACAATAAATTATTTGAGAACGCAAAACCGTATGATAAAAATTCTATTTTATTTTCTAGCGCTAATGGAAATGAAATAGTTAAATTTAATATTTTAAATAAAAATTTAGAATCCATAGCTCTTAAATTGCCCATTGAAACCAAAAAAATTGAAGATTTTGTTGTTTATTCTCAAAAAATTTACTTGCTTGATTCAGGAAATAATCAAATTTATAAATATTATCCAGCGCAAACTAATTTTGGAGAAAAAAATAATTGGCTTAAAGATGAGCAAGTTAATTTAAATGAAGGAGTTTCAATGGCAATTGATGGCGCTGTTTATGTTTTAAAATCTAATGGAGAAGTTTTGAAATTTATTCAAGGCAAAAAACAAGAATTTGTTTTAAAAAATCTTGAATTGGCTTTAAAAAATCCAACTAAAATTTGGACAAGTTTTAATTCTAAATATATTTATATTTTAGATCCAGAAACCAAAAGATTGATAATTCTTGATAAGCAAGGCAAAGTTCAAAAACAATATACTTCTGAAAAATTTATTCATTTGAAAAATTTTGTTGTTGATGAACAAAAAAATAAATTTTATATTCTCGCTGATAATAAAGTTTATGAGTTGAAGGCTGAATACTAAAACATAAAAACACAAAAACAATAAAACAAAAAAACACTGAATAATTTAAAATTTAAATATTAATCCGCCAGCTGGCGGATTGTAGAAAATTTATTTTTTTATTTCTTTTATGGATTTTAAAGATTTACAAAATAAAATAGTAGAAAATGCTATTAACTATGGCAAAAAGTATAATGTGCAAATAGATGAGGATTTTGCTTTGTTGAAATTATATGAGGAAGTTGGAGAATTTGCTCAAGCAATTTTAGTCCATCGAAAGAAAAGTCGCCCAGAAAAACATGTATCAGAGAAAATTTCAAAAAATGAATTAGCAAAAGAATTAGCAGATATTATTGGTGTGGCCATAGTTAATGCTCATTTATTAGTTAGAAATTGATCTAGAAGAAGCAATTGATAAAAAATGGATTAATAAAGAAAAATAAAATTTATGGAATCTTATATGAGGCTCGACCTCGTAAGAACCTCGTAAAAATTCAGTTTTTAGTATTTTCAGGAGTTACGCACTATTAATGTGCATTTGGCTAATATTAGCTAAAAATGAAAAATTAACAAAAATTCAATTTTCGCTAACTTTAGCCATTTTTTGATTAAACTGCGTAAGTCCTGATTTTTTAATTTTTGATTTTTGTATTTTGATTTTTTTTTGACTTATTTTTTCTTTTTTAGTAAAATAAAAACATAAGCAAAATATTATGTATAAAATTGATTTAAAAAATGTAGTTTGGAAAGAGGGCAAATATTTTGTGGCATGGAATTTAAATACCGCGGTTTCTAGTTTTGGCGATACCAAAAAAGAAGCCTTAGAAAGTTTGCAAGAAGCGTTGGAATTACATTTAGAAGATATGCCTGTTTCTAAAATTAACAAGGTGGAGCAACCGGATTTAATCCCACTTACTTTTAAATATACCTAAACCAATTCTGCTAAAGTTTGATATTGAGAGTCCTTCGCTAAAAGGGCTTCTTTTTTGTCCGCCAGAAAGGATCACACGCTCGTTTAGCCGGTGGAGTATAAAATTAATTTTAATTTCTCATTACCCTAATTAACCTAAATTCAGGACTTACGCAGTTTAATCAAAAAATGGCTAAAGTTAGCGAAAATTGAATTTTTGTTAATTTTTTATTTTTGGCTAATATTTTCAGGACTTACGCAGTTTAATCAAAAAATGGCTAAAGTTAGCGAAAATTGAATTTTTGTTAATTTTTTATTTTTGGCTAATATTAGCCAAATGCACATTAATAGTGCGTAAGTCCTGAAATTCTAAATTCTAAACAAATACAAAATTCAAATAATTAAATTCAAAATAATTAAATTTAGTATTTGTTTTGGATTTTGGATTTTGGTCATTTGAATTTATTTAGGATTTAGGATTTTGGATTTAGAGTTTATAATCATTTAGGTTAATTTGTTTTTGTTTTTGTGTTTTCGTGTTTTTGCGGGTATAGCTCAATTGGTAGAGCGCTGGTCTCCAAAACCAGAGGTTCCAGGTTCAAGTCCTGGTGCCCGTGCCAAATTTAAAATATGATTTTTAATGAATATCAAAAAATTTCAAAGAAAACAGCAATTTATCCTCAAAAAGGCGCTAATTTTATTTATCCAACTTTGGGATTAGTAGGCGAAGCCGGAGAAGTTGCTGAAAAAATTAAAAAGACAATAAGAGATAAAAATAGCAAGATAGATCAAAAAGACAGAGAAGAATTAGCTAAAGAACTTGGCAATGTTTTATGGTATTTAAGTCAATTAGCCACCGAATTAAAAATTCCTTTAGAAAAAATCGCTTCTTTAAATATTAAATATTCAGGACTTACGCACTATTAATGTGCATTTGGCTAATATTAGCCAAAAATAAAAAATTAACAAAAATTCAATTTTCGCTAACTTTAGCCATTTTTTAATTAAACTGCGTAAGTCCTAATATTAAAAAATTAAATTCTCGTTTAAAAAGAAACGCGCTTCAAGGAAATGGCGATAATCGGTAAAATTTTTAATAAAAATTTACATAAATTTTGAATAATTATTTTTTTAAATTCATGTGGATAACTTAGAACAGTTCTGTGGATAACTATGTGGATAAGTAGTAATAAAAATATAACAATTTTTATAAAAAAATAATATAAAAAATATTTTTTTAAATTTATTGATTTTTTGGCTAAGTTAAAAGAAAATAAATAAAAATAAACTAATTGACAAAAATTTTTATAAAGAGTATTATTTAGTTAAATATAGCCAAATACTTTGAATTATAAAATTCAAAGTAAATTCAAAATCCAAAGCACCAAATCCCAAATAAATCCAAAATTCAAATGTTCAAAATTCAAAATAATTTATTTAATTTGTTTATAATTTTGAATTTGTAATTTCAGGACTTACGCACATTTATAATAAAATGAGATAAAAATATAAATAATAAACCAGAATCAGGCTGTTTTAGCGTGATTTTAAAGTTAAATCTATGTCTATAGTAAATTAGCTTTTCGATAAACCTAAATATCGAG
>JACQWZ010000086.1 GCA_016209005.1 Candidatus Kuenenbacteria bacterium | reverse complement strand
TGTAAAAAACAATCGCATATAACAATTGTATCACAAAAAAAGGTCGAAATTTTTAAAAAATCATCTGCTCCTTTGGCAACATTTTTAGTTGCAGAGCCGATGAAAGTTCGGCAACATTCCTTAATTGCTTGACACGATTTTGGGTTTGACAAATCAAAAGGATGGGCGCAAGACCCACCCTTACGAAGAAAATTTTTTTATTCTAATTTTCCCATCTCATTATTCAAAAATATTTTTAAATCAATTTTAATTTAGCTAAGATTAGCCAATAGTCCATAGAACAGTCTATGGACTAAGATTTTTTTATTTTCTCAATCAAAATCTCTTTTAAATTCTTGCTTAAATCTTTAACAAATTTTTTATCTTCTGGATGGACGTGTGGACGGACGTGCGATGTCCGACCATAGTATAAAATGTTGATACTTTTTAAAATTTCAAATTTCAAATCTTAAATCTTAAAATCTTAAATTTTCCTTGCGTTTCAATTTTTGACGATCGTCCAATATTGAATACCAATTTTTTAAATCTAAAATCATAAATCTTAAATTATTATATAAACATTTCTCAGGATCGTATAAAGTGTTGATACTTTTTTAAGTATTTTATTTCTGTAAAATGCAAGATGTTAAGTGTCAGATGTCAAATGTTAATTGTTTTCCGTTTTTATTTCTTTTAATTTAACGCTTAAAATTTTAGAAACTCCTTCGTCGTTTATCGTTATTCCGTAAAGAATTTCCGCTTTTTCCATTGAAGATCGATTGTGAGTAATGATGATAAATTGAGTTTTGTGAGATAGGTCGTCTAAAATTTTGATAAAGCGTTGCGAGTTAGCTTCATCTAATGCGGCGTCCACTTCGTCTAAAATTATAAAAGGAGGAGGATTGTTGGCAATAATCGCGCAAATTAAAGCGATTGAAGTTAAAGCTTTTTCTCCGCCAGAGAGCGCGTTGATATTTTTTAAATGTTTTCCTGGCGGAGTGGCGTGAATTTCCACTCCCCCAATTTTTTCTTTTAAATGCGGAAATATTTCTTCTTCTATTATTTTTTCTTGCTCCGCGCTTTCAGCTGGAGATTGACCATTATCTAATAATCCACTCTCTTCTTGGGTGGCATTTTTTATATTTTCTTTTTCCTTTATTAAAACCAATTTTGTCTCGCCGCCATTAAAAAGAATTTTAAAATATTTTTCAAATTTTTCATTAATTTTTTCAAAACCGTTTTTAAATTGTTTTTCAATCACTTTATCCAATTCAATTATTATTGTTTCCAAAGAGGCAATTGTTTTCTTTAAATCTTCTGATTGTTTTGAAAGAAAATCAAATCGTTCTTTTGTTTCTTGATATTCTTTTGCTGTTTCTGGATCAATTCCGCCGATTAAAGCTAATTGATGTTTTAAACGAAAAATAACAGATTCTGCGTCAGAAGATAATTTTTTTTCTGTTATTTCTATATTTATTTTATTTTTTTGAATATTTTCTAATTCATTTTCTCCCAATTCTTTTTTTATTTCTTCCGCTAAATCTTCTTCTTTTGTTTCTAATTTTGTTAATTTAATTTTTATTTCATTAATTAAAATAAAAATTTGATTAAATTCTTTTTGTTTATTTTGAAAATTTCTTTGTAAAAGAAAAAGATTCTCTTTTTTTTCTTGCTCTTTTTGATTAAAATTATTTATTTTTTCTTGAATTTTTTTAAATTCCTGATTAATTTTTTCTATTTCTTCTTTTATTTTTTCATTTTCTTTTTCAAAGATAATTAAAGCGTCTTCTTTGTTTAATGGTTTGGCTTCATTTTCTTTAATCTCAAATTGAATTTTTTTTAAATTTTCCTTTATTTCATTTTTTGTATTTTTTATTAATGTTTTTTTCTCTTTTTCTATTGCTAAATTTATTTTTAAATCATTAATTTTATTAATTAAATTATTTTTATTATCTAAAAATTCTGTTAATTTTTTTTGATAATCTAATATTTCTTTTTGGAATTTATTTTTTTGTTCATCAACTGGCAAATTTAATTTTTTAATAAAATCGGCCATTTTTTGATTTATTATTTGAGCTTGTTTTTTTATTTCTTCAATTTCTTCCGCAGTTTGAATTTTATCCAGCGCTAAAATTTTAGCGCTGGATTTATTTATTTGATCAATAAAATTTTGTTGTAATTGATAAATTTTTTTAAGTTCGTCTGAAATTTCAGAAATATTTAAACTAATTTCTGATTCTAATTTGTTTTTATCTTCAAAAATTTTCTTTTCAATTTCCTTAATTTCAGTGATAACATTTTTTTCTTCATTGTTGATTGTTGATTGTTGACTGTTGATTGTTTCAATGTTTTTTTCTAAGTTTAATAAATTTTCTTCAATTAACGTTAATTGTTTAACATAATCTGTTTGTTGATTTTTTAGCCAAATTAAATTTTGTTGTCCAGTTTTTTTATATTCCAAATCAATTTTACCATTTAATATCACTTGTTCTTTTAAAAAAGAATTTCTTTTTTCTAAAACAAAATTATATTCTTCTTGCAATTTTTGAAAAATTTCTTCTCGCGAACTTTCTTTTTCTAAAAGGTCTAAATTATTTTGAATGGTTTCCAATTTATTTTTTACTAATTGATATTTTTTATTCTCTGTTTCCCATTTTTTATTTTCTGTTTCCCATTTTCCATTGAGTTCTCGCCAAAGACGCAAATAATATTGAATTTGCAAATCTTTTAATTCTTTTTCAATAATTTCTTTTTGCTCCATTTTTTTTATTTGTCTAGTTAAAGATTTAAGTCTTGGCTCGATTTCTTGCAACAAAAGCGCGCCTTGTTTTAAATTTTCTTTTGAAATTTCAAATTTGCGCAAAGATTGATCCCGTTTAATTTGATATTGTTTTACGCCAGTCGCTTCTTCAAAAAATTCTTTTCTTTCTTGGGGAGAAGTCGTTAAAATAAAATCAATCATTCCTTGACCAATAATACTATAATTTTTTTGGCCAAAATTCGCTTTGGCTAAAAGCATGGTAATTTCTAAAAGTTTGACTTTATTTTTATTAATTAAATATTCGCTTTCACCATCTCGATAAAGTCTTCGAGTGATAACAACTTCAGAATAATCAATTGGAATAGAATGATCCTCGTTATTTAAATACAAATCAACTTGGCAAAAACCAAGCCGAGATTTTTTATCAGTTCCGGCGAAAATAACATCTTCTATTTTTTTAACTCGCAACAATTTAACGCTTTGTTCGCCAAGAACCCAGCGAACAGCGTCAGCAACATTGGATTTTCCCGAGCCATTCGGTCCAATAATCGCCGCTATTCCCTTTGCGTTTGTTATTTTATTTTGTGAATCAAATTCTAAAGTCGTTTTGTCGACAAAAGATTTAAATCCTTTTAATTCAAGTTTTTGTAGAAACATAAAAATAGCTTGTAGCTGGTAGCTGGTAGCTTTTTAGGAAAATTAAAATAACTTAAAGCTCGTATTTTTTATAGTAAATTCTTTTTACAAATTCAATTATTATTAAATATACAAGCACTTCGCCAGCAATAACAAATAAAATATATAACGGCAATGGCGAAAAATTAAAAATTTGACCCAATTTAGTAAAAGGTATTATCCAACCAATCGCCACAGCTCCAAAAGTGCTCAATGTTAAAAATTTATTAGCCCGACTTTGCAAAAAAGGAATATGTTTAGTTCTTATAATATGTATAACTAATGTTTGCGTGGCCAACGATTCTAAAAACCAGCCAGTTTGAAAAGCGGTCGCGTTAAGTTTAAAAACTGAAAATAGAATGACAAATGTTATTATGTCAAAAATAGAACTAATTGGACCAAAAACCAACATAAATTTTTTTATAAAAAACATATTCCATTTTCGCGGTTTTTGCAACCAATCAGAATCCACTTTATCCATTGGAATGGTTATTTGTGAGGAATCGTAAATAAAATTATTCAGCAAGATTTGAATAGGCAACATTGGCAAAAATGGCAAATAAAATAACGCAAAAATAACGCTAAACATATTTCCAAAATTTGAGCTTAATCCCATCATTAAATATTTCATTGTATTGCCAAATGAACGTCGTCCTTCCAAAACTCCATTGATAATTAGTTTAAGTCCTTTATCCGTTAAAATAATATCAGCCGACTCTTTAGCAATATCCACGGCATTATTTACCGATATTCCAATATCGGCCGCTTTTAAAGAAGGAGCGTCGTTAATGCCATCGCCTAAATAACCAACAACATTTCCTTGTTTTCGCAACGCGTTAATAACGCGATTTTTATTGTTTGGCGAAAAACGAGCAAATATAGTTGTCTGTTCCGATCTCAACCCTAATGCGTCATCGGTAAGCGCGTCAATGTCGCTGCCCAAAAGAATTCCCTTATTTTCTAAACCTACCTCTTTGCATATTTTTTGAGTAACCAATTCATTGTCTCCAGTAATCACTTTAACTTCTATGCCATTTAATTGCAATAAACGTAAAATATCGGTCGCATCTTTTTTTGCTGGATCAAGAAACGAAACAAAACCAATTAATATTAAATCAGTTTCGTCGGCAATTGTATATTTATTTTTATTTTGTAAATTTTTCTTTATTGCGACCGCTAGCACCCGATATCCATCACTGCTTATTTTTTTATAATTATCAATGCTGATATTTTGTATTTCTGTTGTTAATGTTGCTATTTTTCCATCTTTATAATAATTATTGCATCGCTTTATTACTGTTTCTGGCGCTCCCTTTGTAATTAACGTTCTTCCTTCTGGTCCAACAACCGCAATGCTCATCATCCGACGGATAAAATCAAATGGAATTTCTTCCACTTTATAATAAGATTCAATAGCAATTTTTTTAAAATTTAATACAGCCTTATCAAGCGGATTATTTACGCCTGTTTGATGAAAACTATTTAAATAAGTATAAAGAAAAACATTTTCATTGTCAGAGCCAAAAATGTCCGTATATTTTACCAATTGAATATTATTTTCAGTAATTGTTCCAGTTTTATCAGCGCATAAAATATTCATGCTTCCAAAATTTGGAATAGAAGATAATTTTTTTACAATAACGCCATGTTTTGCCATTTTTCGGGAACCTCTCGCCATAGCAATAGACATAATCATCGGCAATAATTCTGGCGTTACACCAACAGCGATAGCAACCGCAAAAATAAACGATCCAAGAATATCTTTATTAACCATTGCGTTTCCAAAAAATATTATCAAGACTAAAACGAGTATGACTTTAGAAATAAAAAATCCAAATTTTGTAATGCCTAATTCAAATTCGCTTTTTTCGTCTTTTTTTAAAATACTTTTTGCAATCGCGCCAAATTTTGTCGCCTGTCCAGTTTGAAACACAACTGCCAAAGCTGTGCCGCTAATAACATTTGTGCCCAACCAAATTAAATTTTTTGAGTTATTACTATCCGTTTCCGCGTCTATTATTGAAAATTTTTCTTGCGGAAATGGTTCTCCGGTAAGCGTTGATTCGTCAATAAAAAGATCGTCAGCCATAAAAATGCGGGCGTCCGCTGGCGCTAAATCGCCAGAGTTTAAAAATATAATATCGCCGATGCACAATTCTGACGTTTTAATTTCTTTTTTTTCGCCATCGCGTATTACAGTAGCTGTTACGCTTACTTTTTCTTTAAGTTTTTTGGCGGCATCATTAGCGCTGTGTTCCTCAAAAAAATCTAAAATAACGCTGGCAAGGACCATAAAAGCGATAACCGCAAAATTTTTAATTTCACCAAGGCATGCGGAAATAAAAGCGGCGATTAAAAGTATAATAATCAACGGACTTTTAAAATGCGAGAAAAATTCCAAAATAACACTAATTTCTTTTTTCTCAGAAATAACATTGCGTCCATCGCGTTTCAAACGAAACATTGCTTCTTTTTTAGATAAACCGTTTTTGGAAGTTTGTAAAATTTTAAACACATTGTCTATCGGTTGCGAAGAAAAAAAAATTTGATTGTTTATTTTTGAGTCGTTCATATTTATTTTTAATAGATCTGTTAATAATTTTAAAATTTTTATAACTTTTTTACAACCAGCGCAAGTAATTTATTTAGAAAAACCAGATGTTTTTCTTTTCTTTTTTTATTGCCGTTTTTTTTCATACCCCAATCATTAAGGTGTCTTGTATCGCATGCGACATCATAAATTGCGCCAACTAATCGATCAAATATAACAAGCCAAAAATTTTTTTCAAAATTTTCAATTTTTTCTGGCGCCATTTGATAAGCCTGTTTCATAAATTGTTTAAGATATTTAAAATGATCATTCACTTCATCAAAATGTTTAGTTTCCATCTCGACCCATCGAGGCCAAAGAAGCCATCCTAAATCATAACCAAAATAGCGAAGTCCAGCTTCCGCATTATCTATAAATCCAATTTTATTGCCCGGCATCATTATTAAATTATCTGTGGAAAATTTCCATTTAGATGGATAAGCGCCTTTCCAAAAATTTTCATATTGATTTATAAGTTTTTGAATTAATTGAGGTTCTTGCAATAACGGTTTAGCTTTTTCAAAATGTTTGAGAATTTTACTTTTGTCAAATTTTTGTTCCAGTCCAATGTTAGCCGCAACATATTGAAATTCCCAAAAAGTGGCAAGTAATTTTTTCGAAATTTTTGGATCTATCTTTCCTGTTTTTGATTGTTGTTTATCAAAATCGCACACAAGAATTCCATCAAGATATTCCTCTATTTCATAAGGTATTTCTGCCTCTTGTCTCTCATATATTTTTGGTATAACAAAGTGTTTGCTTTCAAAACCATTTAAAAAAAATGAGGATGGACGTATTTCTCCAATACGCAGTATCACCTTATTTCCATCCTGAGTTTGACATAAAGAAACATCTTTTTCTCCCGAAGTTTTTTCTATTGTATCAAAAACCTTAATGACCTTAAGTTTTTTTTGAGAAGATAAAACAGTCCTAACTTCAACTAAGTTTTCTTTTTTTTGTTTTTCATTTATTTTCAGTTTATTCATAAATTTTTGAGTAATATTTGTTTTTATTTTACCAAAAATTTCTAAAAAGAGAAAGAGTCGCCTTGTGTTTTTACAAGGCGACTCTTATATTCCTTTTCTTATGGCCTTTGATCGGTGGTTTTCCCCCACCAATCAATAAATTCTTGTCTCTTTTTAAGTTGGTACTTCCGAATAATCGAAAAATACCAAGCAAATACCGTGAGGGGGTATTTGCAAAATTGTCTTAATGGTTCTAGTCTTCTTCTTAAAGACTGATCAAAGTCAACGGGAATGACTTTAATCTTGATCCATTTTTTTCCAAATATTTTTTTAGTAAGAAATTTCATTTGTCCCCTTCTGCACCACTCGCAGAAGAAAACAAGTTCTTCTTTTTCTGTTTGGCCCAAAAGCCAATGAAAAAATTTTTCCAGATTATCCCTCCCGTCAATTCCATATATTTCGACCATTTTTAGTCTTTTTTCTTTGGAATAATAATTTTCAAAAAATTTTTTCATTTCCCCCGCTTCACTTTTTTCGGGGAAATTTATATTTGTGTGATCACCACATAAAACCAGAGTGATCTCCACACCATCAGGAGATGAATTTATCATCTCCATAATCTTTCCTAGATATCTTTCATAATTCCCATCCTGAAAGATATTCTTCGGGACACCATAACCATTAATACAAAAAAATTTCATTTTTTTATCCTCCTTTGATCTTCTTAAATTTTTTCATTATCATTTTTTAACATAAAAAAAATTTTTGTCAATTTTTTGACTTTAAAGGTGACTGTCATCTTTTTTTAAAACTTATTTTGATTTGTTTAATTTAGCTAAAATTAGCCAATAGTCCATAGACCATTCTATGGACTAAAAAATAATTTAAAAATAATAAAACTATTAATAGCATCTAGTTCATCTGCGAAAAAATACAGTGAAAAATCAAGTTTTTTACTCTTACGGGTTTTTAAGACTTTAAGTTTGAAATATTTAACATTTTAAAATTTTAAAAAATTTCTTTTCTTTCCCCCTCTCCCCTTGTGGGAGAGGGTTGGGGAGAGGGGTGACAGCGCTTCGCAATTTCATCCCACACTCCTTCAATATTTTTTAAAACATCATTATCCCAAAAACGAATAATAATAAATCCCTGACTTTTTAACCATCGCTCTCTTATTTTATCTTTAATTTTATTTTGTTTTTCGGCGTGTTGCCCACCATCAAGTTCAATAATAATCGTTTTATTAAAACAAACAAAATCAACAATATATTTTCCAATTACTTGCTGTCTGCTAAATTTTAGATTATTAAATTGTTTTGTTCTAAG
>JACQWZ010000085.1 GCA_016209005.1 Candidatus Kuenenbacteria bacterium | reverse complement strand
TAAGTCCTGAACTACAGAATTACTTCTTATAATTTATTTTTATTACTGGTTACCGGTTACTCGTTACTGGTTACTTTTCCTTCTATGTTTATTAAAAAAATTGGGATTGATTTAGGCACGGCTAATACTTTGGTTTATATTCCTGGAAGAGGAATTGTTATTGACGAACCTTCGGTCGTCGCTATTTCTGTTTTTGATAAAAAAGTTTTAGCTGTCGGAAATGAAGCAAAAGAAATGCTTGGTAGAACACCAGACACTATTGTTGCTTGCAAGCCTCTTAAAGATGGAGTAATCGCTGATTATAGAACGACTGAAGCGATGTTACGATATTTTATTAATAAAGCTTTGGGAGGAATTCATTTTTTTAGACCAGAAGTAATGGTTGCTGTGCCGGCTGGGATTACGTCCACTGAACGTCGGGCAGTGATTGACGCCACGCTTATTGGCGGAGCAAAAGCGGCCTACATTATTAAAGAACCAATTGCCGCGGCCATTGGCGCGAATATTCCTATTGGCAACGCTTCTGGACATATGATTGTTGATATGGGTGGAGGAACAAGCGAAATTGCTGTTATTTCTTTGGGCGGTATTGTGGCTAATACTTCAGTACGTTTAGGCGGAAATAAATTTGATAGCGCGATCGCTGAATATATTCGGAAAAAATATAATTTGGCCATTGGCGAACGCACGGCCGAAGATGTTAAAATTAAAATTGGATCCGCTTTATTTTTAGAAGATAAAATGAAAATGAAAATTCGCGGTAGAGATACAATTTCTGGATTGCCAAGAACCATTGATATTACTTCGGACGATGTAACAGTGGCGATTCAAGATGAATTAACAGGCATTATTAATGCTGTAAAATCCGTGCTTTTTAACACGCCACCCGAATTGTCCGCCGATGTTATTGATAAAGGAATTGTTTTATCCGGTGGTAGCGCTCTTTTAAGAAATATAGACAAACTCCTTTCCCGCGCCATTGATGTCCCAGTCTATGTCGCCGATGATTCATTACTTTGCGTAGTGCGCGGAACCGGCATCGCCTTAGAAAATTTAGAATCCTACAAAAGATCTATCTTGGCGACAAAATAATTTTATAATCGGGGGACTGTCCCCTCAAAACGCTATCTAAAAATCCGCATGGTTGAGTGAAAAAAATGACTTGTTTTTAAATTTAGCCACTTTTTAATGCATAATATTTTTTTAAGTGTTTGTGTGATATCTGAATTATGCAGATTTACAAAACCAAGACACATAAATTTGCTGGTACCGATTTTCACGAAGTGAAGAAAAAAGCTTTTGGTTTGTACGTTGAAATCCGACGAAAATCAAAACGCCGTACTTATGTGCGGTCGGCGTATTTTAATAAAGACAAAATCTTTCTTGATCTATTCTGGCAACATTTATTTGACAAAGAAAAATGGCAGGATAGATTTAGACGATTAAAGTATTTCAATTGTGCTATTGAACTGATTCAAAAATCACGATTTGCGCCTAAATCAAAAGAAAACCCAAATAACCCATCCGAAATACTTCACCGATTCTATGGTAGCACTGCTGATAACGAAGCATTTTACGTACAGATTAAGAAAGATAAACGCACAGGCCAAAAGTTTCTAATCTCTACCTTCCCTGAAAAATAAAAAAGACCTTCCGCTAAGTGTGGTATATAAACCACGGGCCGAAAGTCTTTTTCAATACTAATATATCACACCTCACAATTCTGTCAACCCAATTTATACACAATCAGAAAAAGGTTAAAACAAATTTGATTTTTTACCAAAGTAGAAAATGTTTGACAATTTTTTTGACTTAGGTATAATATATAGGAAAATAATATTTTTAATTTTTATAAAATTATGATAAAAAATAGATATTTATATCCTTCAATAATTACTGACTTAAAAAATAAAATGGTTTTTATCGGAGGCCCGAGACAGGTTGGTAAAACTACTTTGGCTCAACTTGTTGGTAAGAATAATTATGAAAAATATACCTATTTAAATTGGGATAATCGCGAAGATCGAAAAATAATTTTACAAGGGAAATTTGAAGCTGAATCCACTTTGATTATTTTTGATGAAATTCATAAATATAAACAATGGAAAAATTATATCAAGGGAGAGTTTGATAAGTATAAAAAAATTTTTCATATTTTAGTTACGGGCAGCGCTCGACTAGATTTATACAGAAAAGGCGGAGATTCTCTTATCGGGAGATATTATTATTATCGGCTTCATCCATTTTCTTTGGCTGAAGTATTGCAAATAAAACCTGATTTAAAAATATTTAAAGAGTTGATTTTTAAAAAAACTAAAAAAAATATAACAAAAATATTTACAGATTTATTATTTTTTGGCGGTTTTCCAGAACCGTTTATTGCAAAGAATGATAAAATATTGCGTCGTTTTCATAATGAACGTTTAGATAGATTAGTTAAAGAAGATATTCGAGATATTGAACAAGTGCGCGATTTATCAGCGTTGCAAATATTAACAGATATTTTACCTGATAAGGTTGGATCGCTTTTATCATTAAATGCTTTGCGAGAAGATTTACAAGTTGCGCACAAAACAATTTCTTTGTGGGTAAATATTTTGGAAAAATTTTATTATCATTTTCGAATTTATCCATTTTTAACTAAAACCATTAAATCATTGCGCAAAGAACCCAAAATGTATTTATGGGATTGGTCGCAAATTAAAAATAAGGGCAATAGATTAGAAAATATGATTGCTTCTCATTTATTAAAAATGTCTCATTTTTTATATGATACCAAGGGTTATAAAGTTGAATTGTATTTTTTGCGCGATCTAGAGGGCAGAGAAGTTGATTTTTTAGTAACCGTAGATAAAAAACCATGGATGGCAATAGAAGTAAAATCATCTGACGAACAAGCCTCAAAATATTTAAAATATTTTGTTAAAAAATTAAATATTCCTTTTGCGTATCAAGTAGTGCAACAATCAAAAATTGATTTTTATCAAAATAATATTAGAATAATCAGCGCTGATAAGTTTTTAAGTGGATTAATATAATTACTCGGAAGTTCGACCTTAGGAAATCCGCCAGCTGGCGGATCAAGAAAGAAAAAGTGGAAAAATGACTTGTTTTTAAATTTACCCATCACCTTTTATTGGCTAATCTAAATTCACTTATTATATATTTTAATTAATTTTACCCTTCACTTTTTGCTAATTATTAAGGGGGATTAACAAAATTTCCAAATATATGTTTTAAAAAAGAAACAAAAGGTGAGGGGTTTAGTTAGTTTTTGATCAATTTTAATAAAAAAATTTTACAAAATTTCTTTTATGAGATTGTTAAAATTTTTTAGAAAAATAAAAAAATATTTTTCACATTATAGTCCGTCTATAGAAATTTTGATTTCTAAAACAAGGTTGTTAAAAAATTTAAAAGAATATCAACGACAATATCCAAAACTTTTATTCGCTCCAGTGTTAAAAAGCAACGCCTATAGTCATGGACTTGTTTTAATCGCGCAAATTTTAGATAAAGAAAATATATGTTTTTTTGTTCTTGATTCTTTATATGAAGCAATAATTTTACGAGACGAGAGTATTAAATCAGAAATCTTAATAATCGGATTTACTAAATCAGAAAATATTAAAAACTCTAAATTACCCCACATTGCTTTTACTATAACCAGTTTGGAACAACTGCAAGAAATTACGAAAATAATAACATCAAAAATAAAAATTCATTTGAAAGTAGACACTGGAATGCATAGACAAGGAATTTTATTAAATCAAATTAATGATTCCATTGAAATTATAAAAGCTAATAAATTTATAAACTTAGAAGGTGTTTGTTCTCATTTTGCCGACGCGGATAATACTAATGACACTTTTACTAAAATCCAAATTAAAGAATGGAACAAAGTGGTCTCATTATTCAAAGAAAATTTTCAAACAATAAAATATTTTCACATTTCCGCAACTGCTGGAACATTTTATTGCGAACAAACTCATGGAAATGTTATTCGTTTAGGACTTGGTTTATATGGTATAAATCCATCGCCTTTAATAAAATTAAATTTACAACCAGTTTTACAAATGCAATCTATTATAAGCTCCTTAAAAAAATTAGAAATCGGTGAGCGCATCGGATATAATATTACTCATAAAACAAAAGAACCTTCAATAATCGCAACCATTCCTGCAGGATATTTTGAGGGCGTAGATAGAAGATTATCTAATTTAGGATTTTTCAAAATTAATGACACTTACTGTCCAATTGTCGGCAGAGTTAGTATGAACATTACGTCTATAGATGTAACATCAATATCAAACATAAAATTAGGCGATAAAGTTATTATAATTAGCAATAATAAGGATGATAAAAATTCAATTGAAAATATCGCTAAACTTACGCAAACTATTCCTTATGAAATTTTAGTACATATTCCACAACATTTACACAGAATAACAGTATAAGTAAAAAAAAATAAGAAATTTTTTTGTAATTTCTAATTTTTAAATAATGTTTAAATTTTTAATTTCTAATCAATTTTTTCACATTTAAGCTACAAGCTAAAAAGCTACAAGCTAATTCCTATTTTTATGATTATCGGGCATGAAAAAATTATTTATTTTTTGCAAAAAAGCGTTGATAATGATAAGTTAAGTCATGCTTATTTATTTTGCGGGCCGGAGCATTTAGGAAAAACTATAATTGCAGAAAATTTTTTATTTAAAATATTGTGCGAGCAAAAAAATAAACCCGATGCTTTTTTAGAAAAAAATACAATGGGTAAATGCGGAAAATGTATTCATTGCCAACAATTAGAAAAAAATATTCATCCAGATGTTTATTTTATTAATAAAGAAGAAAATAAAAAAAATATCACCATTGAACAAATTAGAATTTTGCAAGAAAAATTAATAAAACATTCTTTTTATGGTTCGTATAAAATTATTCTTATTAATCAAGCTGACGCTTTAAGTTTAGAAGCGGCTAATTACCTGCTTAAATCTTTAGGAGAACCAAATCCAAAAACAATTTTTATTTTAATCGCTGAAAACATAAAATCATTACCTAAAACAATTATTTCTCGAATGCAAATTTTAAAATTCTTGCCAGTCGCCACAGAAGAGATTGTTGATTATTTTGAAAAACAATTTAATTTAAAAACCGAACAAGCGCTTGAGTTGGCTAAAATTTCAATAAATAAACCTGGATTGGCAATCACTTTTTTCCAAAACAAAAATTTATTAGATAAACACAAAAAACAAATTCAAGAATTTATTGATTTCCCGCAAAAAAATTTAAACGAAAAATTTCAACTTATTGAAAAAATTTTACCAACTAAAAATGGATTCTTGAAAAATGTAAAAATTCTGCAAAATATTCTTTCGCAATTAGATTTAATAATTAGAGATTTGATTTTAATTAAAAATTCATTGAACACATTTATTATTCATTCTTTTTTAGAAAATAAATTGGAAAAATTAGTTCAAAAATACAGTGAAAATCAATTAATTCAAATTTTAAAAGCAATAAAAAAATCTAAAGAATATTTATTGGTCAACGCAAATCCAAAATTAGTTTTTGAAAATTTAATTTTAAAAATATAGTTAAAAAGCGTAAATTACAAAATGTAGCTTTTTCGTCATTGCGAGGACTCCGACGTTACGTCGGAGTCCTCGCAATGACAAGTGTTTTTGACACATTTCGTAATTTCAGGAGTTACGCACTATTAATGTGCATTTGGCTAATATTAGCTAAAAATAAAAAATTAACAAAAATTCAATTTTCGCTAACTTTAGCCATTTTTTGATTAAACTGCGTAAGTCCTGAATTTAAAAAATTTTATAAATTTAATGCAAATAACCTAAAAGCTAACAGCTATAAGCTAAAAGCTTTTTTAAGATATTTGTGAAAGGAAAAAATATGGAAAATATATTATGGATTATTTTGGGTGTTATTGCCATTATTATTATTTGGATAATTTGGGCGTATAATTCCTTAGTCACTTTCCGAAATCGAGTCAAAGAAGCGTGGAGTGACATTGATGTTCAATTAAAACGTCGCTATAATCTTATTCCTAATTTAGTGGAAACTGTAAAGGGCTACGCTTCTCATGAAAAAGAACTTTTTGAAAAAATAACCCAAGCCAGAGCTACGGCCATGGGAGCGCAAGGAATAGTTGAAAAAGCTGAAGCGGAAAACGCGCTTAGCAATACTTTAAAAAGTTTATTTGCGGTGGCAGAAAATTATCCAACTCTTCGAGCCAGTGAAAATTTTGCCAAACTTCAAGATGAACTTTCCGACACAGAAAATAAAATTCAAGCCGCTCGTCGATTTTATAACGGCAATGTTCGAGATTTCAACACAAAAATCCAAATTTTCCCAGTTAATATAATCGCTTCCTCTTTTAATTTTAAAACCGAAAATTTCTTCGAGCTCGAGAATGAAAAAGAAAGAGAAAATGTGGAGGTTAAATTTTAATAAAAAATAAACGACACTTTTATCAAACGAAATTATCCAAAGTTCAAATGAAGCCTTGATAACTAGTGAGCAATGAGAGAGGATAATGGATTTATTTGTCGTTATAGAATATTTTTATAAATTTATTAAAATTAAAATTATAATTGAATAAAAAAACAAACTCATTGACATCAAAATTGCATATGCTATACTTAATTCAATTTATTATATAAAAGTATAAAAAAATGAAATACATAGAATTATTAAAAAATATAAAAGACCCAATATTTTCAATTCAGGATTTAAAATTAATGGGATATAAGATAATACCATCTCAGTTTTCATCATATTCAAAAAAGGGACAAATAATTAAATTAAAAAATGGATTATATTTAATAGCGGACAAAAAAAATTCTGCTATTAAAGAAAATATGGCATTTAAAATGTATGAGCCAAGTTATATTAGTTTAGAATGGGCGTTGCATTATTATGGCCTTATTCCCGAGATGGTCTATAATATAACTTCAATTTCTACAAAAGCCACTAGAAAATTTAAAAATTATTTTGGACTATTTATTTATCGAAAAATAAAAAAAATGCTTTTTTGGGGATATAAAAAAGAAGAAAAAAACAAACAAGTGTATTTAATAGCCGAGCCTGAAAAGGCGCTTCTTGATTATATTTATTTTAATTTATCTAAAATTAAAAATGATGTTGATATTGAAGAGCTTCGCTTAAATCCCATGATAATAAAAAAATTAGATTTTAAAAAATTAAAAGAATATGCGAAGCTTTTTAAAAACAAAAAGATTAATAAAATTGTTACAAAGATATGCTTACATTAGAACAAATAAAAAATTTTATTGGAATAGATATTTTCCAAAAAAATCCCAAGGCCGCGCTTATTGAATATTTACAATACGAAATTTTAGATTCTTTATATAAACAGAAAAATAGCGAAAAACTTTCATTTATTGGCGGGACTGCGATTAGAATAGTTTATCAAAGCCAACGTTTTTCAGAAGATTTGGATTTTGATAATTTTGGTTTGAATTTTACAAATTTTAAAAAACTTTTAGATGCTGTTGCAAAAGATATGACATTAAAAGGTTTTGAAATAGAATTTAGATTAGTGGAAAAAATGGCTTTTCATTGTTATATAAAATTTCCTAATATTTTATTTTTAAATAAATTAAGTTCAAATGATAATGAAAAAATATTAATTAGAATAGACACAGTGGAAAAAGAAAAAAAAATAAAACCAAAAATTTTTATTATTAATAATTTTGGCGTTTATCGCAAGATATTAGTTAATCCAATTGAAACCATTTTATCGCAAAAAATTTTAACAATTCTTGAAAGAAAAAGAGAAAAGGGTCGTGATTTTTATGATGTGTCGTATTTATTTGGCATTACTAAACCAGATTATGAATACTTTAAAAATAATCGTAATTTAGATCAAAAAACAATTAAAAAAAAATTGCTTGCCAAAATAGATGAATTAAATATGAAAAAATTATCAAACGAAGTTCTTCCTCTTTTACTTAAACCAGAAGATATTGATAGAGTTTTGACTTTTAGGGAATATATTAAACAAAAACTTTAATAGTAAAAGGAATATTTATCAGTTTATCCAAAGTTTAAACAAAGTATTGATAACCGAAATGAGCAATGAAAAACTAATAGATTTATTTACATTGTCGTTGTAAATGTTTTTATAAATTTTATTAAAATTAAATTTATGATCGAAAAAAAAGGAGTACAACTTATTAAACCTGAAATTTTAGATTCAGAGAGTGAAATTTTAGATCAAGAGAGAGAGAAAGTTGAAAGAACTGAGTGAAAAAGCTTTAAAAATTTTTGAAGAAAAATTAGATTCAATTGAAGAATTTAAAAAACCGGAAAAAGTGGGAAATACAATAATAATTAAAGAAGCCGACGCGATTATTTATCAGATTAAAAGTGAAAATTCAGATCCTTTTGAACAATGAAAAGAAACTCGGAACAGATTTTTTGGGATAGGGCTTAGCGATCCGAAAGATAGAATAGAAAATAAAACACATTTTAATATTGAACAAGAAATAAAGAAAAAATTGAGTAAAAGTATTAAAGAAAGAACATCTGGCTTGTTGTGGTTAGACGAGAACAAAGATTTGAACCTTTCTTTAGATTCAGAATGGTATTATGGTTCGTTTTGTAAATTAGTTGACGATAGTATTTCAAAATTAAAATATTTTCAGGAAATGTTGGAACATTATAAAATTAAAAAATTATGGATACATAGAGAAGAAGAAAGTAAAGAGATTTTAAAAAAAATGGAAAAAATTGTTTGGGATACTCAATCATCGGCTTATGCCAAAAAACAAGGGATGACTAATACTGAATTTTTAAGATGGCGATTAATCGGAGCAAAATTAGGAGAAACAGGTAAAGAAAAAATAAACGAAAAATAATTTTACTTGTACTGAGTAAAATTGAAGTATGCTAAATAAAAAAACAAAAAACAAACAAATCACAATTTTTAAAGGGCGAAAAATTTGTCAGGAAAGCGCTATCTACAAATTTGACAAAAAAGTGGCTAAGATAAAAGGAAAGTTGGTTTTATAATTTCAGCGCTAATTACACTTGACACTAAATGCTCGAGGAAAATTGTTGGAAGATTTGGTTGGGAATGTATCTTTATCGTTTATGCGACAAAAAACCGCTTTATTCTCTTGCTTATGATAGCGCTAAAGGCGGAGCTGATTTTATTTTTATTGCCTGCCGGCGAGAGTAAAATAGTGATAGAAGTTGAAGTTAATAAAAAAGAATATAAACAAGTAATACAAACCGCAAAAAAAGTAAAAGCCAAATATGGTATAATTATTTCTGATCAATCTGACGGTTTGGAATATAATCAAGAACAAAATACTTTAAAAATTCCATTGCGTTATTTTGTTTTAATATAAATTTTTTAGAGGCGCAACAAATAAAAGATTGATGATTATTTTTTTAAAAAACAAATTTATCAAACGAGATTATCCAAAATTCAAATGAAGCGTTAATAACTGAAATGAGCAATGAAAAACTAAATACTTGCTATCTTTAAAAAAAAATGGTTCTTCGTCGAAAAAATACAGTGAAAAATTAAGTTTTTTTGCCCTGACAGACTTCTAAGACTTTAAGTTTGAAATATTTAACATTTTAAAATTTTAAAAAATTTCTTTTCTTTCCCCCTCTCCCCTTGTGGGAGAGGG
>JACQWZ010000093.1 GCA_016209005.1 Candidatus Kuenenbacteria bacterium | reverse complement strand
TAAAGTAATAAATAGTTTTATTATTTAATCATACAAATTTCTCTAATTTTAAATAAAATTTTAACTTTTTAACTAAAAGTTACTGTACTTTTTCGGAGAAGAGCCAAAAATTTAATGTTTAGAGATTCAATCTTAGGAAAGGTTAAACCTCGGGAAAAAAAGAAAAATTCAATTTTTTAAAAAATTTGCGCGAAAGGTTCTAAAATTAAAAGTTCTTTTGCTTCTTTTTTGCTTAAAATATTTTTAGCTTGAAGCATTTCTACCAATCGAACCACTTTTTTATCTTCTTTGCGCGTTAAAACAACTAAATCTCCTCGAAGATCAGATAATTTTTCATCTAAATAATCTATAGTTACTGTTTGGGATATTCTTTGATTTAATTTTTTAATTTCTTCTGTGTTTTCATTAATTAAAGGCAAAACATTTTGTTCAACAAATTCACAAACTCCCTCGATCGTTTCTTTGTGAAGATCTTTCATTTCTTTACGAACATTGCCAAACTCTTTATCAACATTATCAAAACCTTCTTTCATTTCACCACGAACATTATTAAATTCTTCTTTCATTTCTTTGCGAAGAATATTAACTTTTTCTTCAACAACTTCCCCAATTTTTTTTAAATCATTTTGTTCTAACATAAATTAAAAATTAAAAAAATAAAAATTCAACAGCCAAACTCTTTTTGTTTCATATTGCTTTAATCATAGCGTAAAATTATTTTTTTGACTTATTTTTATTATTTTAAAATATCCGCTTGTTTTAATATACTTAATATTGTGCCTTTTGGTAAATTTTTTGTATGATAAGGCAAAGTAACTCTTTGTTTTGTTATTAAATGACGAAGAATATAATGGCTTCCTGTAATATGATCTATTTTAAATCCTCTTTTCTTTAAAATTTTTAAAAGTTCTTTTGAAGAATAATTAGGTATTTTAGACATAAGCAAAAATAGGTTTTTTAAAAGAAACTTTTTCTAATGCCACAGTGGTTATAAAAGTTTCTTCATCAGAAGGAATGAATTCTTTGTGTTTTTCAAGGCTAATAATATAACCCTCAATAGCGTCTAAAGCCATAGTTTTTGCTTCTTTTAAATTTTTTCCATAAGTAATACATCCTGGCAAACTAGGAACAATAGCAGTAAAGCCCCCCTCTGGTTCTACTCGAAAAACTATATTGTAATGAAATTTTTGTTGTTTTATATTCATATTACTTTAAATATAGCGTAAAATTATTTTTTTTCAATTCCAAAAAGTGTATAACTTAAAACTCGGGGACAGGGATTCGGACCCCAATACCAAGGACCAGAACCTTGTGTCCTACCATTAGACGATCCCCGAACAAATTAGCTTTTAGCTGTTAGCTTATAGCTTTTAGAAGCATAAATTAGAAGCACAAATTAAAAGTGAAAATTAACTAACAGCTAAAAGCTATAAGCTAACAGCTAGCTCACTACTTTTCCCCCGAATACATTTAAAATGTCGTCTAAAAATTGATCTCCAATTTGTTTAGAAGAAATTTCTTCTTCGGAAATAATTTCTGTCTTAAGAATAATTTTTTGTTTCAAAATATTTTCCAAAACATTTTCAATTATTTCTTTGTTTTTTTTATCATTAATTCTTTCTTGATAAAATTTATGCTTAAATCCAATGTTAAATATATTTTCTTTCAAAGAAATTAATTCAGCCGTTCTTAAAAAGGTAAAAATAGAATGATTGTATTTTTTAATTTCTTCTAAAATTTCTTCCCATTTTTCTTTAATTTCCACTAAGGATTTAAGATTTACGATTTCAGATTTAAGATTTAAGGGTTTAAGGCTCGAATTTATAATTTCTGTGTCAGCCAGAGGCTGATCAGTTTCGAACTGATTTTTTTGTTTTTCATTTTGACTTTTAAGTTGTAGTTTTGAGTTTTGAGTTTTGAGTTTTGAGTTTTCTTTTTGTGTTTCATTTAAATTGTTTTGCGTTTTGCGTTTTGCGTTTTGCGCTTCTTCTCTGATAATTTTTAAAACAGCTATTTCCAATGGCAATTGAATAATTTCTGTTTCGTCTAATTCTTTTTGTGTTTCAATTAAAATTTCAATCGCTTTGGATAATTTTTCAGTTTCTATTTCTTCCGCCAATTCTAAAATTCTCTTTTCAATTTTTTTATCCATTTCTTGCGAAAATTCATTCAAACTAAAATCTATTTTTATCAATAAAATTTTTCGGGTGATTTCAATACAATCGTTGATAAAATATTTTAAATCGATTCCTTGTTTAACTAATTTGTTAATTAAAATCAAGGCGGACAGTTTGTTTTTTTTGAAAATATAGTCTAATAATTCTAAAATTAAATCGAAATTAGAATGCGGGAGAATGAGTTCGGCTTGTTCAAAACTTATTTTTTTTTCTCCTAAAACTAAAATTTGACCAAGAAGGCTTTCGGCGTCTCGAAGATATCCTTGGCTTTGACGAGCGATATTTTTTAGAATTTGAGGGTCGACTTTTATTTTCTCGCAACGACAAATTTTATTTAATCTTTTTTCAATTTCTAAAAAATTAATTTTTTTAAAATTAAATCGTTGACAACGAGAAATAATTGTTTCTGGAATTTTGTGAATTTCTGTCGTGGCCAAAATAAAAATAATATGAGCCGGAGGTTCTTCTAAAATTTTTAAAAGAGCGTTAAAGGCGAAAATAGAAAGCATATGAGCTTCATCGATGATAAAAATTTTATATTTAGAATAATGAGGAACAAAGCGAGAATTTTCAATAATATTTTCTCTAACATTATCCACGCCTGTTTGCGAAGCGGCGTCAATTTCCATGACATCCAAAGATTTTCCTTGGCTAATTTCTTTGCAAGCCATACATTTATTGCAGGGTTTAGAGTCTCCCTTTTTTCTATTTTGGCAATTAACTACTTTAGCCAAAAGACGAGCGCAAGTGGTTTTTCCAATGCCTCTTGGTCCAGAAAATAAATAAGCGTGGCTGATTTGATCGGTTTTAATTTCATTTTCCAAAGTAATTTTAATATGATCTTGATCAACCAATTCTTCAAAGGTTTGCGGTCTGTATTTTTGATAAAGAGAAGACATAAAAGAAATTCGTATGTTAAATTATTATTAAATAATTATTAAGCGAGATATTGTTCTTTTACATTTTTTGGAATATGGTAAGAGCGGGATGAGGCGAGGCTATTTTGAATTTGTCTCTTAGAGACGTATTATAAATTGCCACCTCTGTCCTGCTTT
>JACQWZ010000084.1 GCA_016209005.1 Candidatus Kuenenbacteria bacterium | reverse complement strand
TTAAAGTTAAAAAATTAAATAATTTTTTAGAATGTTAAATATTATTAACATTTTTTACTTTAATTATATCATTTATTTCGGCAACATTTTTATTTGCAGATACGAGAGGCTTTCGTCTATATTTTAACTTGCATATTGCGTCTGTCTTGACAAACGGGACCCCTTTAAAAAGGAATACTTTATTTGCTTTACTGAATATAAAACATTTAGCGCTGAAACATCCCCTTAATATAAAAATAGAAATAGCCAAAAGAAAAAATGGAATTCAGTATGAATTTATTCCCCTATCTTCGCCGTGCTCTCACCTTGCGCCAATTATTTTAACTATTAAAATTGAATCTTTAAAAAAACTTAAAAAAGAAGCGATAAAAAAAAGAAAAGAAGCTCGGGATTGGTTTGACTTTTGGTATATTCAGGACTTACGCAGTTTAATCAAAAAATGGCTAAAGTTAGCGAAAATTGAATTTTTGTTAATTTTTTATTTTTAGCTAATATTAGCCAAATGCACATTAATAGTGCGTAACTCCTGATATTACAAAATATCTGAAAGAACCATGGAAATCTCTTCAAAAATTTCCTTTTAACAAAAAAGAATTCGGCCGGGAATTAAAAAGATTTTTGCCTCAAGACAAGTGGATATTAATTAATCAAATAAAATAATAAGGTACGAATTAATTTATTGTATTGGAAAGTGTATTTTTAATAATTTTATTTTGTCCACTGTCTCAAGAGTTGAAATAATTTTTAATTTTTAATTTTGTAATTTTTTCATCCACTTGGATGAAAAAATTACAAAATTAAAAATTAAAAAATTACAAAATTATAAAATTATATTTTATTCATGTTTTGTAAAATTTTCTTAAATTTTACCTATTTTATAATATGAATACCGTCTTATTGCTAAAAAAAATAAAAGAAACCCCAAAAAGTTATTTATCTTTTAAAGATCTTGCTAAATTTTATCTCGGCAAAAAAGAAAATTTAAAAGTGGTGCTCCATAGAATGGCAGTCCAAAACAAGTTAGTTCGATTAATGAAAGGGTATTATGCATTAAATTTGGCCCAAATTGACTGGGAAGGGTTTGCCTGTGAATTACTTAGGCCAAGTTATATTTCTTTGGAATATGCTCTCCATCAATACGATATCATTGATCAGATTCCCGCTAGAATCACTTCAATTACCACAAAGAGAGGTAGAGAATTTAGACTACCCGGTCAGGTTTTAGAATATTCACACATCTTTTCGGGTCTCTATTTCGGTTATAAAATTCAAGGCAATTCTCTAATCGCTGAAAAAGAAAAAGCTCTACTTGATGAGCTATATCTAATTAGTCTCAAAAAAAGACATCTCTCACTTACGAGTTTAAATTTGTCGAAAATAAATAAAAAATTATTTAATCAATGGTTAAAAAAATTCCCGATTTATACTCAGAGATTAGCTAAAAAACTCAAGATTTAATTTGTTTTTACGTTTTAGTGTTTTTGTATTTATCTTTTGATTTTTGCATTTTGATCCCTCGATTCCACTCGGGACAAGCTTTTGATTTTTACATTTTTATTATGTCGATAATTCCAAAATTATTTGAATTTAGTTCATACAAATTTATTCCTAAAAAAAGGAAAATTTTTTTTAATTACAAAATAGAATAAAAATATTGTGCAAAATTTAATCCGCCAGCTGGCGGAACAAAATAAAAAAATAGCTATTCTGGGTTTGGGCATTGAAAATTATGCCTTGATTAAATATTTATTTCAGCTAGAGGCTGATCACCCTTTGGGTGAAAAACATAAAGTAAAATATGAAATTACCATTTGCGACAGCAGAACAAAAAAAGAATTAGACGAAAGATATAATGAATTAAATAAAAAAAACATTTTAATCAATTGGCAATTAGGCAATAATTTTAATAAAAATTTAGAAAAATTTGATATACTTTTCCGTTCACCCGGTTGGCCATTATCAAAAATCAAAAATCAAAAGCTTGTCCCGAGTGAAACCGAGGGATCAAAAATCAAAAATTTTTCAAACCCGATGCAAATGTTTTTTGAACTTTGTCCGACAAAAAACATTATTGGTGTAACCGGAACCAAAGGTAAGGGCACAACCGCAAGTTTAATTTATAAAATATTAAAAACTGCCGGCAAAAAAGTTTGGTTGGGAGGAAATATTGGCGTGGCGCCATTTGATTTTTTAGATAAAATAAAAACAACCGATTGGGTTGTTTTAGAATTATCCAGTTTTCAATTGGAAGACATGACAATAAGCCCGCGCATTAGCGTAATTACAAATTTTTATCCAGAACATTTGGCTCCAGCTGATCCTAATAATCCAAATTTTCATAAAACATTAGAAGAGTACTGGCAGGCAAAATCAAATATTTTTAAATGGCAAAATAAAAAAGACAAAACAATTTTAAATTATAAATTAAAAATTTTAAATTATAAATTAAATATAAATACAAATACAAAAATAATTTATTTTAAAAAATCTGAATTGCCGTCAAGGTTAATTGGCGAGCATAATAAAGAAAATATTGCCGCGGCAATTGAAGTTGCTAAAATTATTAAAATCAAACAAAATATTATTAAAAAAGCTGTGGCCAATTTTAAAGGTTTAGAACATAGGATAGAATTAGTCAGAAAATATCAAGGTGTAAAATATTATGATGACAGTTTTGCCACTACGCCAGAGGCAACAATAATTGCCTTAAAATCTTTTATTGCGCCAATAGTTATACTTTTGGGCGGAGCGGATAAAAAAGCAAATTTTCAAAAATTAGCTAAAGAAATAAAAAATAAAGTAAAATTTGCAGTTTTATTAAAAGGCGACGCAACATTAAAAATAAAAAAAAAGCTATTACAAGCAGGATTTAAACTAAAAAATATAAAATTAACAGACAATATTAAAGACGCTGTAAAAATCGCTAAAGAAAATTCCGTGGCAGGCGATATAGTTTTATTATCAACCGCTTGCGCCAGTTTTGGCATGTTTAAAAATTATAAAGAAAGAGGAAAATTATTTAAAAATGAAGTTAAAAAAATTGGGTTGTAAAAAAATAAAATAAAAATATTAAATATACTTGATGTTTTGGCTGATGAGTTATTAAAATAAATTATGCTAAAAAACAAACAAAAATTTATAGGAGTTTTTGATTCTGGGTTTGGTGGAATCAATACACTGCGCAAAATAGTAAAAGAACTACCTGTCTATAGCTATTTTTACTTAGGCGATACAGCGCGCGCTCCTTATGGAACACACTCTAAAGAAATTGTCTACGAATTTGCCAAGCAGGCAGTTGATTTTATGTTTGTAAATAACTGCGAATTTATAATTTTTGCTTGTAACACCGCTTCTAGCGACGCGCTCCGAAAAATCCAGCAAGAATATTTACCAAAGCGCTATCCCAATAAAAGGGTTTTAGGTGTAGTGATACCTGCCGTTGAAGAAGCAATCGTTAAAAGCCGAAACAAAAAGATTGGAATAATTGCAACCGAAGGAACAGTGCAATCTGGCGTTTTTATAAAAGAACTCGTTAAAATTGAACCCAAAATAAAAGTTTTCCAAAATCCTTGTCCTTTACTCGTGCCAATTGTTGAAGAGGGGGAGCAAAATTCAAAAGCAACAAAAATAATTTTAGAAAACTATCTCAAACCATTAAAAAATAAAGGTATTGACACATTGATTCTCGGATGCACTCATTATGGAATTTTGGAAAACCAAATTAGAAAAATAATTGTCTCCAATATCACTATTATTTCGGAAGCGAAAGTTGTGCCGAAAAAGTTAAAAGATTATCTTAAAAAACACCCAGAAATTGAAAGAAAACTTGAAAAAAATGGAGTAGTCCACTTTTACTCAACAGACCTGACTAATAAATTTACTTCGCTAGGAAGCAAATTTTTTGGCAAAAAGATTAAGGTTCAAAAAGTTTCATTAAATTAGATATGAATAAAATAAATTTCAAAACCGAAAAAATGTTGTTAAAAAAATCTTAAATAAAAACCCGGAAGTATTTTTTGGTTTTATATTTTTTTATAGGACTAAAAAAACATAAAAAAGCACACCTTTTTATGAAAAAATTTAAAGTATATTAAATTAAGCCTCTAATAAAACAATAAATTCTTTTTCATTAATTGTGGTCTTGCCTAATTCTTTTGCTTTTTGTTATTTTGATCCTGGGTTTTTGCCAGCGACAACGTAATCTGTTTTTTTACTAACTGAATTTAAAACTTTGCCTCCTAAATTTTTTATTTTTTCTTTTACTTCATCTCGCGTCATTGATTCTAATTCTCCGGTTAAAATAAAACTTTTATTCATTAACTTTGAACTTTGTCCGCCAGCTGGCAGATTAAACTTTGAACTTTTTGTTATTTCCACTCCTATTTTTTCCAAATCCTCCAACATCTTTAAATTTTTTTCATCTCTAACCCACTGTAAAATACTATTGGCCATTTTAGCGCCAACGCCATTAATTTTTTCTAAATCCTCTACAGACAAATTGTTAAAAAAATTTATCAAATCCTTAATTGAAAATTGAAAGCTTGCGATGAGCAAAATTGATAAAACATTAGATTGCTTCGTCGGAAGCCTCCTCGCAATGACATAAAATTGTTGTGCCAGCAATGCGGCGGTTTCTTCTCCAATATGTCTAATGCCTAAAGAAAAAATAAATTTTGTTAAATCGATTTTTTTGCTTTCTTCAATAGCTTTAATTAAATTTTGACTGGATTTTTCCGCAAAACGTTCCAAAGGTTCGAGATCTCTTTGGATTAATTTAAAAATATCAACTGGATTTTGAATTAACCTTGAACACATTAATTGTTCAACAATTTTTTCCCCAAACCCATCGATGTTAAATCCTTTTTTTGAAACAAAATGAATTATTTTTTCTTTTTGTTGAGCAAAACAATTTTGATTTGAGCAATAACAAGCCACTTCTCCTTCTATTTTTTTAACATCTGAATTACATATTGGACATTTTAAAGGCATTGCAAATTTTTTTTCTTTGCCATTGCGCAATTTAAATAACACCTGAATAATATCCGGAATTACATCGCCGGCTTTTTGAATAATCACTGTGTCGCCAACTCTAATATCCAATCTATTAATTTCATCTTCGTTGTGAAGCGTGGCCCGACGAACAATTGATCCCATAATTTTAACTGGTTCCAAAATAGCGACTGGTGTCAAAACTCCAGTTCGACCAACTTGAATAATAATATCTTTAACTATGGTCGTTGTTTGCTCGGCTGGAAATTTAAAAGCAATCGCCCAACGTGGCGCCTTTCCAGTATATCCCAATTTCTCTTGAAGTTTTCGTTCATTTACTTTAATGACAATTCCATCAATCCAAAAATTTTCCGTTTCTTTTTTTTCTTTCCATTTTTCCCAATACTTATTTATCTGTTTAATGTTTTCACAATATTGAAAATTAGGATTAACTTTAAAACCAATTTTTTTTAAAATTTCTAGTTCTTGTTTTTGATTGTTGATTGTTAATTGTTGTCTGTTAATTGAGGAGAGATCATAAACAAAACAATCTAATTTTCTTTCAGCGACAATCTTTGAATCCAATTGCCGAATTGTTCCGGCGGCCGCGTTTCTTGGATTTGCAAATTCTTGCTCCCCTTTTTCTTTTCTTTTTTGATTAAGCTCTTGAAAAATTTTTTTACTCATCCAAATCTCACCTTCAACAATTATATCCAAAGGTTCTTCTAATTTTAATGGAATACTCTCAATGGTTTTTAAATTTTGAGTCACATCCTCGCCTATTTTTCCATCTCCTCTTGTCGCGCCTGAAATAAAAATTCCATTTTTATAAGTTAAAACAACGTGCAAACCGTCTATTTTTAATTCACAAAGATAATTTATCCAACACCCTTTAGAATACTCTTTATCATTTTTTTTTAAAAAATTTTTATTTCTTATTTCCCAATCAAAAATTTCTTGAATATCAAAAGCGTCATTAAAAGACCATTGCCTAATTTTATGTTTTATTTTTTTAAATTTTTCTAAAGCCAATCCGCCTATTCGTTGCGTTGGCGAATCTGAAGTAATAAATTCTGGATTTTCTTGTTCTAACTTTAAAAGTTCGTGTTTTAGAGAATCCAAAGCCCAATCAGAAATTTCTTGGCGATCCAAAACATGATAAAGATAACGATGATAATTAATTTCTTTTTTTAATTTCTCAATTCTTTGTTTAATTTGTTGTTTAGACATAAAAAAACAATAAAACAAAAAAAACAATAAAACAATAAACAATTCAAATTTTTTACATTTTGTATTCTAAATTCTATATTCATTTGCAGTCTCCCACAATACAAAAACTTAATGCAATACTTCTATGAACATCTTTATAACTGCCTGTTGATTTAATTGTTAAGGTTGTATCGTCTGGTAATGCGCTAATTTCATCTCCAGCGCAATTGGGCGGATTTAGTGTATTACATTTAAATCCAATTACCCATGTAGCGCTTTGTCCATTTAAATCAAAATTTCCATTTATATCTTCTGCAATTGGAACAACAGTTGAATTAACTTTTCTAATTTGATATAACGCTTTTTCCATTCCAGTTTCTGCGGCAAAATATGCTGGAGCTGACCAAGAAATATTTCTTGAAAATTTAATCCCCTTAACAACTAAATTATTAATTCCAATCGTAGCTGTTAAAATTCCAGCCAAAATTAAAATCACCAAAAATATCGCCGACCCTTTCTGATCAGCTTGTAGCTTGTAGAAATTATAAATTATAAATTTTAAATTATAAATCATAATTCTTAAATCTAAAATCTTAAATCGTAAATTAATTATTCCGCGCAAGTGCTCGAAGTTCTTGGACATCTTTGACTAACTGTATTTTGCAATCTTAAAGAAGGTTTAGTTCCTCTATAATTTCTAGGCTCTAAAACTAAAATCACAGTCACATAAGGTTGACTCGCTTTATTAAGATAAAATTCTAAATTTGTAATCCTTACTTTTTCTGAAGAAATAACTTGATTATCAGTTACTACTTCTGTATCTTTATTTCCAGCTAAATAATTTTCACTTTGATTACACACGCCTTCTTTGTTTGCTAAACAATAACGACCGTATTTTCCATTATACCGTGTAAAATTAATTTGAGTTCTATTATTTATATTATCATCAAATTTATATCCCATTCTAATATCTTTTATCATTGATTCCATAATATATCGACCCTCATCAATTAAAATTT
>JACQWZ010000083.1 GCA_016209005.1 Candidatus Kuenenbacteria bacterium | reverse complement strand
TTTGTTTAAATTCTTGATTATTCATAACTTCAGGACTTACGCAGTTTAATTAAAAAATGGCTAAAGTTAGCGAAAATTGAATTTTTGTTAATTTTTCATTTTTAGCTAATATTAGCCAAATGCACATTAATAGTGCGTAACTCCTGAACTTTGAATTTTTAACTTTAACTTTGCACTTTGAACTTTAAACTTTTAACTTATGCTCAGTCTTTTCATCATTTCTTTTCTTAATTTATTTTTTGGCAACATATTAAAAATCGCTCTTCTTAAAATTTCTGTTGGATCTTTTTTAAAAACTTCTTTCATTTTAGTTCTTGTAAATCCTCCTGGATAGCCCGTGTGATAAAGATATTCTTTATTTTCCATTTTCTTCCCGGTGGTTTTAATTTTTTCCGCATTTTTAATTTCAACAAAATCTCCTTGATCTAAGTTTGGCGTAAAGTTTGATTTATTTTTGCCACGTAAAATAGTAGCCACTTTTGTGGCCAATCTTCCTAAAACTTTTTCTGTCGCGTCAAATATATGAGTTTGTCTCGTCATATTAAAATAATTTTAAATTTTAAGTTTTAAGTTTTAATCCTAAATTACCTTGAATTACGAAATGTAAAATAACCCATGTTTGTCATTGCGAGTGCATCCGAAGCAATCTATGTTTTAGGCTTAATTATAAGATTGCTTCGTCGGAAGCCTCCTCGCAATGACGTAAAAATCGCATTTCGTAATTCAAGGAAATTACTAAATTTTTAAATTAAATCATTTAATTTAATTTTTTTCTCCATAGTTAAAATGATTTTAGAAAATATTAAAGTTAATTCTTGAGCTTCTTTCCAATATTTTATTTATTAGTTTCAGTCATTTAAAAATTTAAAATTGATTTAAAATTTAAAATTTAAAATTTAAAATTTTTTTATAAATCTTTACACAAATTCTATTTGCGCCATTTCCGCGCCATCGCCTTTTCGTCGGCCTAATTTAATAATTCGCGTGTATCCGCCATTTTTTTCTTTATATTTAGGGCCTAATTTGTCTAAAATTTTTTTAGCTGAAATTTTTGTTGGCAAACAAGCTAAAAGTTTTCTATATGTTGTTAAATTATTTTCTTTTCCAATGGTAATCAATTTTTCCACTACTCCGCGTAACACTTTTGCTTTGGCCTTAGTGGTTTTTATTTTTTCATGAATAACCAAACTATCCGCTAAATTTTTTAATAAAGCGATTCTTGGTCCAGTCTTTCTATCTAAAATTTTTCCTTTTTTTCTATGACGCATAATAAAAAATCAAAAGTCAAAAATCAAAATGCAAAAATCAAAATTTTTTAAATCTTAAAAATTAATTTATTTTTTCTTGCCTTTTTTTGTTTTTTTGTTTTATTGTTTTATTGTTTTTTTGTTTTAATATTTTTGGTGTTTTTATATTTTTTTGTTCCAGTGTTTTTTTGTTTTTTTGTTTTTTTGTTTTTTTGTTTTCTTTTTCTTCATTGTTAATTGTTAATTGTTGATTGTTAATTGATTGCTGATTGTTAATTGTTTCTTCCGGTCCCTCTAATATAAAATTAAAATGATCAATTAAAATTTGAGCGGAATTTTGCAAGGCTTCTTGCGGAGTAAGAGTTCCGTCTGTTTCAATGTCTAAAATCAGTTTATCATAATTGGTTTTTTCTCCAACTCGAACATTTTTAATTTCCATGCCAACTTTTCTTATTGGAGTAAAAATAGAATTCGTTACAATCACGCCTAATTCAAATTTATCTTTTTCTTTATCTTCAACAGGAACATAACCGCGACCTTGTTCTACCCAAATTTCCATTTCTACCTTGGCGTTTTTATTAGTTGTCGTCAAAATATCCAAATCTGGACTAGCTATTTCCACTTGAGAAGGAACTTCAATGTCTTTTGCTTTTACTTTTTTTTCTCCTTTTACATTTAAATTTAATTTATACAAACCCGGACTAATAATTTTTACTCTTAAAAGTCTCAAATTTAATATAATTTCAACCATATCTTCTTTAACATAAGGAATGAAGGAAAATTCATGACTAACTCCTTTAACTTTTACCGCGGTAACGGCCGCTCCGGATAAAGACGATAATAAAATTCGTCTTAAACTGTTGCCTAAAGTTACCCCATAACCGGGATAACAAGGTTCAATAATAATTCTTGCTTCATTTTTGTTCTCGCTATTTTCTTGAACCTCAATTTTTGTTGGTAAAGATATTTTTTCTAACATAATAAAATTAAAAAAATTCCAACCAGAGGCTGGTCCGCCTTTGGCGGAAAAATTAAAAAAATTAAAATCCATTTTTCTTTGCCCATTCTGGACAAGTGACTCTTAAAATTTTTTGCTTCACTTCGTCCATTTCTTTTTCTAATCTATTCATCTGAACTTTTATAAAAGTGAATTCTTCATCTAATTTTAAAATATTATTAATAAATCCATCTAATAAATTATAAACATTTTCAATTCTGTTTTCTGCTTTTGTTATTCTATTATTAATTTCTTTTGATTCTTCTCTTATTAAAAAACTTAAATCACTTCGTAATAAAGAAATTTTTTCATCTAAATCCTCTTTAGTGGCAAATCTCTTTAAGTCTTCTTTGGTGGCAAATCCTTTCAAACTATCTTGAAGTATTGTTTTAAATTCTTGGCTAGTTATATCCATTAATTTAGTTTTAATATTTACTGTTTTTTTCATAACAAAAATAAAAAAATAAAAACTCCAGTCAAGGGCTGGTCCGTCTCGGACAGAAAAAATTAAAATATTTATTCCATTGTAGAGAGTGTTTATATTTATAATAAAAATATAATAAGTTGTCAAATTTTTTATGGGGATAAAAAGCGTGGACGGACGCGCGAGCATGGACGTGCGACGTCCGACCACATTATAACCAAAAAGAAAAAATAAGAACCGTGTCAAGCAATTAAGGAATGTTGCCGAACTTTCATCGGCTCTGCAACTAAAAATGTTGCCAAAGGAGCAGATGATTTTTTAAAAATTTCGACCTTTTTTTGTGATACAATTGTTATATGCGATTGTTTTTTACAA
>JACQWZ010000076.1 GCA_016209005.1 Candidatus Kuenenbacteria bacterium | reverse complement strand
TGGCTTTTTCTGTAATCATATAGGTATATTTATACCCATATTCATACAATTTTACAAATCCTTTAATACCTCTATAGATACTTTGTATTTTCATAAAGCTATGGCCTTATGGAGTCCAATATGTATCTGGCATTATGCATCACTTGCTTTTAAAAACCATGTAACTACTCACATCACCCATCACCGTCATTGCGAGCTTTGTACTCAAAGCGAAGCAATCTAAAGCCAATATTAATCAAGATTGCGGAGCTTATCCCGAGTAAATGCGAGGGATTCGCGTTCACAGATTCCTCGTAATTTACCCTGTTAAATCCTATGAAACATAAATTTTATCTTTAATAAAATTATTTAACAGGGTAAATATAAACTATATTTGTGAATTCATAATATCCATTGTTTTTACAATATTATAGAGGTTGTGAGCAGTTACAAAACCATTTAAAAAAACCATGGACTTTGAATGCCTATAGTTTTTTTAACTTTACTTTAAAATTTATAATCTAAAATTTAAAATTTAACATCTCTCATTTTTTGTCTATTTTATAGTATCGGAATTTCAATATTTAATTAAATCCCAATGACCAAACCCCAATACCCAATCAAACTATAAGCCCTAAATCCTAATTGTATTTTATTTGGGGTTTGAGATTTGGGATTTTATTGGACATTAGATATTGGGATTTGAGATTTGTAAAAATTTTTCTTAAAATTTTTGCTTATTTTATTATTTTCTTTACTATTTTTCCCAACTCTTCATCTGAATAGTATTCAATAATAATTTGTCCGCCTTTTTCTTTTGGTAAAATTTTAACTTTAGTTCCTAAAATGTCTCTTAAATTTTCTTCTTTTTCTTTTAAATTTGAATCTAATTCCAAATTTTTTTTAATTTGTCCATTTCTTTTTTTTATATTTTCTGTTTCTCTCACGTTTAATTCATAGCGAAGAATTTTTTTAAAAAGTTTTAATTGTTCTTTTGGATTATTAAAACTTAAAATTATTTTTGCGTGTCCCAAATTAATTTTACCTGAAATCAAAGCTTCTTGAATTTTTTCCGGCAAAGATAAAATTCTTAAAACATTGGCGATTGTCGCTCGATTTTTGCCAATTTTTTTTGCCACTTCTTCTTGGGTTAAATTAAATTTATCAATCAATCTTTGATAAGCCTTGCCCTCTTCAATTGGATTCAAATTTTGTCTTTGGATATTTTCCACCAAAGCTAATTGTAATTTTTTTGACGCTTTTGCTTCTCTAATTATCACGGGCGCAGTTTTTAATCCGGCAATTCTGGCCGCTCTTAATCTTCTTTCACCGGCAATCAATTGATAAAATCCTTGTTCTTCGTCTTTACACACTATCAAAGGTTGCAAGATTCCATGTTCCAAAATAGAATTAATTAATTCTTCCATTGCTTCGTGATTAAAAATTTGTCGAGGTTGCTCTGGATTAGTTTTAATTTTTTCTATTGGAATTTCAAAATTTTTTTCATTGTTTTTAATTTGGCTCAAATTAAAATAATCAGAAGCGGGGATCAGTTGCGACCTGTCCTTTTCTTTTGTTAAATTATTTTGGGAAGGAATATTTTGATTTGGAATCAAAGCCCCCAACCCGCGTCCTAAGTGTTGCATAAAAAATCAATTAACAATTAACAATCAACAGATAACAATAATATTTATTCTAAACTTTCCAAAATTTCTTTGGCTAATTTTTTATAAGATTTTGCTCCTTTTGAAATTGGATCAAATTGTAAAATTGTTTGTCCAAAACTAGGGGCTTCGGCTAATTTTACTGTTCGAGGAATAACTGATCGAAAAATTTTATGAGGAAAATGTTGATAAAGCTCCATTAAAACAGCCTCGGATAATTTATTTCTTTTGTCATACATTGTGACAACCGCGCCTAAAATTTCCAATTCTGGTTTTAAATTTTTTTGAACAAGATTAATTGTGTTTAACAATTGTCCCAAACCTTCCAAGGCGTAATATTCAGCTTGAATTGGAATTAAAATTTTGTCTGTTGCCATTAAAGCATTGATTGTTAAAAGGCAAAGAGACGGCGGGCAATCAATAATAATGTAGTCATAATTATTTTTAATTTCTGCAAGCGCTTTTGTTAAATAAAATTCTCGATTTTCTAAATTAACTAATTCCACAACCGCGCCAGCCAAAGACTCGTTTGACGGAGCGACAGAATAATTCAAAAAAGAAGTCGGTTGGATTATTTCTTTAAATAATTTTTCTCCAATTAAAGTTTCATAAACTCCTTGTTCTCTATTTTTTAATTCAATTCCCACCCCAGAAGAGGCGTTGCCTTGAGGATCAAAATCAATCAATAAAACGGATTTTCCGGTTTGCGCCAAAAAAGCCCCAAGATTAACAGCAGTCGTAGTTTTTCCCACCCCGCCCTTTTGATTAACAATTGAAATTATTTTAACCATAATATTTTGATATTATAATAAAAAACAAAAAAACACAAGAACAAAAAAACAAAAAAACACAAAAACATGAAAACAAAAAAACATGAAAACAAAATCTGTTAGCTCCATAGTCCCTCTTAGGGCTGTGGAGCTAAAATGTTTCTGCATAGTCCCTCTAATAGTGGCGGATAAAATGCAAAAATATTAAAACACAAAAATAAATTTTAATTTTTTTTTCATCCAAAGGATGACCAGCCTCTGGCTGGCTTTCTTGATCCGCCAGCTGGCGGATTTCCTAAGGTTGAATCTCCAAACATTGATTTTTTTGAAGTTTAAAAAAAAACGATAGTACATTTCTGACGATCGTCAGAAATGTACTATAAAAATAAAATATAAAAAAAGCGATACCACATTTTAAGACGATCGTCGCAAAAGATGGTATTAAAATTAAACGATAGTATGTTTTAGACGATCGTCACAAACGTAGTATTAAGGTAAAAACAAAAAGCGATACCACATTTTAAGACGATCGTCGCAAAAGATGGTATTAAAATTAAACGATAGTGTGTTTTGGACGATCGTCACAAAGATACTATTAAAATTAAAAATATAAAAAATCCCGAATTTATTTTTACTCCCATACACTGTAGTATGGGTGTGTTTTTATTTTGAGAAAAAAATAATTCCCGATGATCACTTATGACCATCGGGAATTTTTATCACCTCCTCTATTTTTTCTTTTAAAATAGCAATCTACGGAGTCTGTAGGCTGTCATTTTTTTATGACAAACACTACACACCTTTTTTTTCTGGCGCTGGGATTATTCTCCCTACCACCAGATTAAATTCTTTTGTGTCAACAAAATTTTTACAAATTTCATTGGCGCAAAAAAGAACAAAATTTTTTTTCCTTTTCCATTTTTTCCTCCTTTATTTTTTTTGGTGCGGCTGGGAGGATTTAAACCTCCATTTTCCACTCGTGGTAGATGTCCTATTATTGAACGACAGCCGTATAATTTTAAACAAAAAAACTGGCTTTTTCTCAAAACCAGTTTTTTTATAATTTATAATTTAAAATTTATAATTCATAATTTCTGAAGTTTTGAGAAAAATAAAAATAACAACAACAAACCCAAGACCAAAGTTAAGGTTGAAAAGTTAGATAAAATTGTGATTAAGATTAAAAACATAATTAATTTAAGATTTATGATTTAAGATTTAAGATTTATGATTATATTTTAAAGTATTATTTGGAGTAGGATGTAAAACGTTTGTAACATTTTACTTCCTACTCCTTATGCGTCAACAAGGATCACTTATTGATGCATAAATTTTTCCCCTTACTTGTTGTTATTATAAACAACAAGAACGAGAATCCATAGTCCCAAGAACACAACGTTCAGGGGAATATAAATGAACCATTCCATTTTTTCTCCCTCCTTCGCGCCTAATGGAAAAGCGCTTTTTTATTTTTTTTAAAATGGCGTGGCTGAAAAGGTTTATTCTTTTTTATAGCCACATAAAATAAAAGAGTCTGGTTTGTGGCCAGACTCTTTTTTTAATTTATATTTATTTTCAAAAATCTAGCCACAAATAAAATCAGCAATCAAAATTGCTTTGACTACTACTTTATTAATGACCAAATTGTTGAAAATATTTTTTCGCATAAATTTATTTTTTAAAAATGGGCAGGGTAGGTGAAAAGAGATTTGTTATATTTTCATTAAAATCACTTTTTCTCACCCACCCCTTTCTTTGCCATACTGCCCTCTTTGATGATCGGGGTCCGTGCAGACCCGTATACCATAGATACTAACAGCAACTGGACTTCTTGTATATAAGAATACAATTTTTATTTTTTTTGTCAATAAAACTTATCCACAACAAACAAAAATTTTTAAAGAGAAAATTTTTGCAATTTTTAGTTTTATAATTTTTAATTTTTAAATAATTTCTAATGACAGGATTTACGCAGTTTAATCAAAAAATGGCTAAAGTTAGCGAAAATTGAATTTTTGTTAATTTTTCATTTTTAGCTAATATTAGCCAAATGCACATTAATAGTGCGTAAGTCCTGAAATTAGAAATTTTAAAATTTATCTGATAAATTTTAGTTTATGTTTTATTTTAAAAAATTTTTAAAAAGTTTTAAGCATAGTTTTCGAGGATTAAAAAATGCTTTAATTTGGGAACAAAATCTTAAAATTCAATTAGCTATTTCTTTTATGGTTATTTTTTTGATGTTTTATTTTCCAACTAGAAATTTAGAAAAAGTTGCTTTAATTTTAATAATAACAGCGGTTTTAATTTTAGAATTAATTAACACTATTTTTGAAAGGCTTTCTGATATTTTAAAACCGCGAATTCATGATTACGTGAAAGACATTAAAGATATTATGGCTGCGACAGTTTTAGTCGCCTCCATCTGCGCTCTAATCATAGGAATTTTGATTCTAGGACCATACATCTCTAATTTTCAATGGTTCGACTTCGCTCACCACAAGCTTTCAATTTTCAATTTTCAATGATTGTGTTTTTTTAAAATTAGAGTATAATGATAAATAATGTAAAATGTAAATATCAAAAATTAAAATGACAGTTAAAAATGTAAAATTATTAAATCCTAATTTCATTTTATTTTAAACTTATTGTCATTTTACATTTTGAGATTTTAATTTTTCACTTTTTATGCAACGAGAAATTATTACTGGCATTGATGTTGGTTCGTCCAATATCCGCGCGGTTATTGGACAATTTGACGTCAATGGACAAATTCAAATTATCGGCGCGGCTGAAAGTTTAAGCAATGGAATAAATCGCGGTGTAATCACAAGCATTGACGATGCGGTTTCTAGTGTTACTTCTGTCTTAGAAAAAGTGGAAAGAATAACTGGTCTGCCAGTTGAACGGGTTTTTGTTGGAATTTCCGGAAGCCATATCATTTCTCAACCAAGTCACGGAGTTATCGCGGTTGCCAAAGCCAACGGAGAAATTCAAGAAGACGATGTGGAGCGAGTTATTCATGCGGCTCAAACAGTGGTTACTCCGCCCAATTATGAAATTTTACATATTATTCCCCAAACTTTTACTATCGATCGTCAAACCGGAATTAAAGATCCAATCGGAATGACTGGAATAAGATTGGAAGTTGAAGCGCAAATTATTGAAGGCCTAAGTTCGTCGATTAAAAATTTAACAAAATGCATTTATCGAGCTGGCGTTGAAATTGACGATTTGGTTTTTTCAATTTTAGCCACCAGCGAAGCTGTTTTAAATAAAAGACAAAAAGAATTAGGCGTGGCAATAATAAATTTAGGGGGAGCGACAACAAGTTTTATTATTTTTGAAGAAGGGGATTTAATTACTTGCGGAGTCTTGCCAATCGGCAGTAATCACATCACCGTCGACATTGCCATTGGGTTGCGAATTTCCATTGATATCGCGGAAAAAATTAAACTTGCCTATGGTTCGGCTTTGCCACATCAATTTAAAAAAGAGGAAAAAATTAATTTAAGCGAATTTAATGAAAATGAAAAAGAAACAGTTTCTAAAAAATATATCGCTGACATTATTGAAGCGAGAGTGGAAGAAATTTTTAAAATGATTAACGCGGAATTTAAAAAAGTTAATCGGGATGGCAAATTGCCGTCTGGCGTTGTTTTAACTGGAGGCGGGGCAAAATTGCCGGGAATAATTGAATTGGCAAAAAAAGAATTTAGATTGCCGGCGTCCATTGAATTTTCGCAAGAAAATTTTTTTACTGCGGTTGATAAAATCAATGAACCGGAATTTTCCACGGCTTTAGGTTTAGTTTTATGGGGAATTCAAGCCCAACAAAAACACTCTAAATTTTCTTTTTTAAATTTTTTAAATCCTAAACAAATTTTTTCTAAAATTACAAAATGGATTAAATCTTTTGGAAATTAAAATTGTAGGGGCGAATGGCATTCGCCCAGATTATATTCGCCTTGAATAACAGAGGGCGACCAGCCGGTCGCCCCTACGAAAAAATTTTATGACACAACAAAAAAAAGAACGAAAATTTTCGTTCCTTTTTTTACCCCTCACCTTTTTCAGAAAAAAGGTGAGGGGTTTATTTTGTTTTGTCATAAATTTTTTTCGTAGGGGCGAAACTATGTTTTCGCCCTTCATATGAGGGCGATTACATAGAATCGCCCCTACAAATACATTAATTTTGATTATAAATTTTAGATTTTAAATTAAGAAAGAAATCAATGTTTGTAGAGGGTGAATGATTATTTGTCCCCACAAAAGAAATCAATGTTTTATTAAATTGCTTTTTGAAATTGAAAAAGTTTTTCTAGTCTTATCACTCTTTTTTCTAAAACTTCGAATTCTTCTGTGTCAACTTTCTTTTTAATTCCACTTTTTATAAATTCTATATCTGTTTTAATAATTTCCACATCCACTTTTATTGAGCCAATTGTTTCGGTGTGAGAATCTAATGTTTTAGTAAGAATATCTAAAGCCTTAGAGTGAATATCTAAAGTTTTAGCGAGAATATCTAAACTTTTACTGTGAGTATACTGGTTTCGTTTTAGATTTCCCTTTTCTATGTTAATTTTTTATGTTAAAATGTAGATATAAAATAATTTTAATTTTTAACAAAAATTTATGTCTACAAAAATTAAACTTACGCCGGAACAAAAAGAGAAATTATT
>JACQWZ010000081.1 GCA_016209005.1 Candidatus Kuenenbacteria bacterium | reverse complement strand
ACGGCGTTTATCCCAGGATAAGTAAAATTGGGAAATTCACCAAGTGTTGTTAACTGATTGATAAAAACATTTTGCTGAAAAATTGCCGTCGGGTCGGCGCAATAAGTAATGTGTTTTTCTTAATTGCCGAGTTCAACCATAATACCTTCCATGTATGAATGCATTCTTACCCGATCTTTCCTGATTTCTTTAATTTGTTTTTCTTCTTGATATTCTTCCAACGCAAAAATTCCAAAACCGACTCTTTTAAAGTTTTGTTTGTTTTTAATCTCGCGATACAGGACACCACGAATACCCGCTTCCCATTCGGAAGAAGATTTTGCGGCTGGATAATATCTCTCTATATTGTCATAGATATATTTCCACGAGGCAAGACCACCATTATCCTGCATCAATCTTTTAATTGCTTCTACTTTTGTCATATTTTTATTCCCTGTTAATTTCTTTAATATCTCTTTTTTTAATCCACAACACATCGGCAATTGCTTCAAAAAACAACCCGTCCTCTCGCAATTGTTCGCATTCTTCTGAACTGCTTGTAATCTCAATTAAAATTTTATCGTTTGTAATTTTATTGTTTTTCATATTAACCCTTAAAATTTGGCATTGGATTTGATTTTATCCAATGCACATCATTCAAAATCCAGAAACCTAAATCTTGTAGAATATTGCCAACCCTAAAAATATTATGGTAAGAACCGATAACCCAAAGAGTTGCATTTTTTTTCATTATTCTTTTCGCTTCTTTTAACCATTCTTTTGTAAAGTCGTCATAATGTTTAAAACTTTCGAATTGGTCCCAATTATCATCCACTCCATTAACTTTTGTATTATTTGGTCTATAAAGTTCATTTTGTAATTGCATATTGTAAGGTGGGTCAGCAAATATCATGTCAAAAGTATTGTCTTCAACTTTTTTCATTATGTCCAAGCAATCACCTATAATAATATTATTAATGATTTCTGATTGCACTTTGAAATCTCTAATCTTTTTAATATTTTGAGATGTTAAATTTTCAGCATTATAGGTTAATTGAGATAGTTCATGAATCTGGTCAGTTTTATTTCTTAATTTATAATTTTTTTTCTTGGTTTTAATTTTTGTTTTTTTCATTTTTTAATTAACAAAACTCTTCTGGAAAAACATTATGTATTCGTGTTTGAAAATGTAATATCCACCGCCCAAGGCACGGCGGCGCCAGAGTTGTTCGGCATTTCTTTTTGCCCGATTGCCAGAGATATTTTTTATCACAATACTTTTAAGTTTATATCCATTTTCCAAAACTTTTT
>JACQWZ010000003.1 GCA_016209005.1 Candidatus Kuenenbacteria bacterium | reverse complement strand
TTAATTTTTTATTTTAAAATTACAGGACTTACGCAGTTTAATTAAAAAATGGCTAAAGTTAGCGAAAATTGAATTTTTGTTAATTTTTCATTTTTAGCTAATATTAGCCAAATGCACATTAATAGTGCGTAACTCCTGAATAAAAGAAAGAAATCAATGTTTGGAGGTTCAACCTTAGGAAAGGTTGAACCTCAAGAAAGAAATTTTGTTTTTATGTTTTAATGTTTTTTTGTTTTCATGTTTTTGTGTTTTTGTGTTCTTGTGTCTCATTTCAACTGTATCTTGTGTAAATTTTTCTCTTTATCTGTAAAATATAAATTTTTTTCATCTCCAGAAAGCACTACTTGATCAATCACATAATTTGCGCCAGAAGGAATGGCTAATAAATAATTTTGTCCAGTCTTAACATTAATTTTATAAAAATCACTCGGACTTTTATCGGCTAATTCTGGATAAAATCCACTCCCGGCTGGCAAATTTCTTGGCACAGCGCAATAAGCGGTTTCATTATCTGAAGAAAAAATACATTTATCGGCCCAGGTTTGCAATCCAATTGAAATTCTATTTTTTCCAATATCTTCTCCTTGAGCGTCAGCTACCCATAAAGTTGGATTATTATTTGCCGCGTCATTATATACACTATATAAAAGTTTATCGCCTTTCGGACTCCATTGACTTTTAAAATCTTGTCCCTCAACAATCATTGATTTAAAATTTTCTCCTTGTTGTCCAATAAAATAAACTTCTTGTTTGTCTAATCCGATTGATTCGGCATATAAAGCAATAACTTGTTGATTTGGAGACCAGTTAACTTCCACTTTGTGATCATTTTCTCCCATTGGTTCTATGGCTTTAAATCCAGTGCCGTCTGGATTAGCGATTGAAAGCCATCTTTTTTCCGGGTTGTTGCTTGTTGTTTTAAAAGCAATGCTTTCTCCTTGCGGAGCAAAAGAAAAATCATCCCAATATTTTGGCAATGAATATTGTTTTTTTTGATTAAAATCATAAAGTATTTTAGAATCGTCTGGAAAACTTAAAATAGCTTTATTTTTTACTGAAGACCAATAAATTTTTTTTGCTTCAGGATAAACATCTTCGGTGAGTAAAGTTTTAATTTTGCCATCAGGAGAAATTTTATAAAATTTTCCAGTGTCTTTTTGATAATATAATAAATTAGAACCATCGGAATTTAAAGTTATTTCTTGGACATCTCTTATTGGCAAAGAAGTAATTTGAGTTTCCACGCCAACAGCAATTGGAGAAACTTTATAGGTAATTGGAGCTTCGGGAGTGACTGGTTTTATTTCTTCTATTTTTTTTGTAATTGGCAAACCAGTTTCAGTGTCAATTTCTATTATTTTTTTACCCCCTGGTCCTATTTTTGGCAATCCAGTTGTGGGAATTTCAACTTCTCCTGAAGGTGGAATAGGCGTTGGTGGCGCTGGTTTAAAAAAGAAAAAATAAAGCAAGAAGCCAAAAAAAATCACGACCAGAATTAATAAAACAATAAAAAAAATTTTTTTAGTTGAAAAGGGCATAAAAAAATAAATTTTAAATTCGTATATTAAATTATTATTAAATAATTATTAAGCGAGATATTGTTCTTTTACATTTTTGGAATATGGTAAGAGCGGGATGAGGCGAGGCTATTTTGAATTTGTCTCTTAGAGACGTATTATAAATTGCCACCTCTGTCCTGCTTTTACCTGGTACCATACATGATAAGTATAATGCCATTTGAGGCTATATTAC
>JACQWZ010000075.1 GCA_016209005.1 Candidatus Kuenenbacteria bacterium | reverse complement strand
TCCAGAATAATTAAGGTAAAAAAGAAAAAAATAACTCAAATTTTAACTAAGATTAGCATCAAAACAGCTATTGTAGTGTAGTGGCTGTTTTTTTTATATTTAAATTAGCCAAGAAAAAAGGCATGTGTTAAAGGTGGGTTAGATTAGATTACCAACCCATGGTAATCACCTCCTTCCCAGCGCTTAAATATTTTTTTGTGCTGGTGGAAAAATATTTTTGACAAAAACATCCAACCATCAACATAAATAAAAAATTCCTCTCGCGAAGTCCGAGAGGAATTTTGATGGTTAGATTTAAAAAATATATTAGACCAAAACAAAACTAGGACTTTGCAACTGCAAAATCCACCACCAAGCTGAATAATTTTTTGTAATATTTTTTTGCATAAATTATTTTTTAATTTTTAATACTTTCCAAAATCCACCCTTTTTGTCTCGCAACTCTCGTGAACCGCGAGTTATTGTGGCAATACTGGTTCCTAAATTTTTTGCAATTTCTCTTTGAGGGACACCTTTTGATAATTGCTTAATAATCTGCCATCGTGTAACAATTTCTTCAAATTCTTTTGGAGTTAAAATATCTTCTAAAAATTCACCCATTAATTGAGGATTTTTAATATTGGCGAATAAATTTATTAACTCTTGTCGATATTTTGTATTCATAATTTCAGCCAGAGGGTGACTAATCTCTAGTTGGCATAATTCATATACTATCGTAATAGTACACCAATACGTTATCAAATTAATTTAAAAGTGTTAAATTTTATGCTGTGGATAAAACCATAATGAACTGGACGGACGTCGCGCGTCCGTCCACACACCGCAATGCCATTTTTCAAATTTCAATAAGAATTACACTTAAAATTCCTAATCCGATTCCAATCACTTCGTTCGTTCGCAGACTCGCTCTCTTCGGTCGGAATAACAAAGGTGGATGATTTTTTAAAAAACCATTGTGAGCAGTTACGAATTTTTCTATTAATTTTTTCGTTCTGTTTTTCTAAAAATAAATATTTCTCTAAAAACCCTTTGATCTGGTCTCGAATAAATAATAGAATTTCGCAAAGTGATTTTAATAATATATTTTTGAAATAATTCTCTTGGCAATTTTAAGTTATTTTTCCATCCTTGTTTTTTGATTTCATCTAAAATAGATAAAAATAGTAATTCATTTTTTACAGTTTTAAAAACAGGAAAAATAATTACGATTACTCCCTGTGTTTTTAAAATTTTTTTAAACTCTCTAAAACTTTCTAAATATAATTTAGACAATTCTCGAATTATTTTAGTAGTATTTTTAATGTCTTTTATTGGCCCTAAATAAGGTTCGCTAACTATCGTATCAATAGAATTAAATGGAATTTTTTTAGATAATTCTCTTGCGTCACATTGAAAAAGTTTATTTTTAATTTTTGATCCCTCGACTTCGCTCGGGACAAGCTTTTGATTTTTGATTTTATTATGGAGCCATTCTAAATTTTTTTTAGTTGTTTTGATAGAATTAAAATCAATGTCGCTACCTATTACATTTTCATATCCCATTAAACTTGCTTCTTGTAAAATTGTTCCAGATCCGCAAAATGGATCTAAAATTATTTGCTCTTTTTTTATTTGTCCTAAATTAAGCATTATTTGAGCTAATTTTGGAGGAAGCATTCCCTTCTCAATATCGCGAACTGGTCGATTATAATCTCGCTGGTTATATTTTTCAAATTCTTGAACCATTAAAGTTTTACCTAAATAAACTTTATCTTTATCTATTAAAATTAAAATTTCAGCTCCTTGCTCAATTAATTTATTTTTTTTAACCACGACGCTAGAAAGATTTTTTTCTTGTGAAATCACCCAGCGCACTTTTAAACCTTGCTCTTGCAGTTTTCTTTTAATTTTTATCGCTAATTTTTTAACCCCCTCTTGTATTTTGAAAAAAGCAGGCGCATTTAAATTATAAAAACTTAACCCAAAATAAACTTTTTTATCTTCTTGGATATTAAATAATTTTAAAATTTCATTTATATCTAGTTTATCAATATCTGTATAATCTTTATAATCTTTTTCTATTTCTCCCATTTTAATTGACCCACCCAAACGAGAAAAAAAAGTTTTAATTGAAAATTCATTTTCAATCTCTAATAAAAGCGCCTCTTCAGAAAAAGAAATTATTTGAACATTAATTTTAAATAATAAAAAAACATTCAATATTTCCATTATTGACAAAGTTGGATTATGCCCTAAAATAAAAGAGTACTTCATAAAAAAATGTAAAAACCAAAATGACAAATTAAAATTTAAAAAGAAAAAAGTTAAAAAAATAATTTTCAATTTTCATTAAATTTTCAATAAAATAATTTTCAAACAAAGGCAATAAGAAATAAATGTTTAGAAATTTTGTCATTAGAAATTTAATAAAAACAGGACTTACGCAGTTTAATTAAAAAATGGCTAAAGTTAGCGAAAATTGAATTTTTGTTAATTTTTCATTTTTAGCTAATATTAGCCAAATGCACATTAATAGTGCGTAACTCCTGTAAAAATTGAAAATTAGAAATTATTTTTTATTTTTGTATTGTCATTTTGATTTTTGATTTTTGATTTTTTCTATAAGCTAATTTATTATAACACACTCTATAAATTTGCGTATTTTATTTATTTATGTTAAGTTATTTTAACATTTAATTCTATTGCCATAGAAAACATTTTTTACTTTTTATTTTTTAATTTTTAATTTTTTTATGCAACTTTACGATTTGCTTTATATTATTTCAAATCAACTTACCAACCCAGAAATTTCTTCTATTAAAGAACAAATTGAATCTATTCTCCAAAAAAATAATGGCACAATTATTAAAACCATTGAAATTGGAAGAAGAAAATTAAGTTATCCCATTAAACAAAACCGTTATGGGGTTTATTTTAGAGTTTTTTTTAATTTGGAACCAATTAATTCTAAAAAACTTAACAGAGATTTAAGATTAAATTTAAATATTATTAGATATCAAATTATTAAAACCAAATCATTTTTTGTGGAAAAACCCGCAATCCAAATACCTTTAGAAATAGAAGCGCCCGAAGAAGAAAAAGAAGAAAAAAAGAAGAAAAAAGAAGAATATATCCATAGAGTTGAAAAGAAAAAAATAACTTTAAAAGAATTAAATGAAGACAAACTTGATAAAATTTTAAGTCAAGAATAAAAAAAATTTAGATTTTTGATTTTACATTTTTATTTATTAATTCGCATAAATTAGTTTAAAGTTTATACTAATTTGCGATTTTAAGGAGAAAATATGAATTTAAATAGAGCTATAATTGTCGGTCGAATAACGCGAAATCCAGAATTTAGAACAACTCCAAATGGTCAGTCAGTCGCATCTTTTGGAATAGCGACCAATCGTTTTTGGACCGGAGCTGATGGGCAAAAACAAGAAAAAGTTGAATTTCATAATATAGTTGCTTGGGGAAAATTAGCTGAAATATGCAATCAATATCTTAATAAGGGACAATTAGTTCTTATTGAGGGACGAATAGAAACAAGGATATGGGAAAGCCCAGATGGAGTTAAAAAAAATAGAACTGAAATTGTCGCTGAAAATATGCAAATGGGTCCCCGCGCTCAAGGCTCTGTCCCTAGAGAATCTGCTCAAGAAAATAATTCACAAAATAATTCGCCAGTCAGCGGACAACCACAATCTTCAGAAGAAGAAATTAATATAGAAGAAATACCGTTCTAAATAAAAAAGTAACCAGTAACCAGTAATCAGTAACGAGTAACGAGCACAATCCCGCGAAGCGGGATAAATAATAAATAGTTAAAAGTTAAAAGTGCAAAGTGCAAATTTGTTATTAATTAAAAAAATATTTATTCTTTTAAAATTATTTTCAGAAAATTCAAAAAGTGAGGGGTTTAATTTTGGTTGTTTATAACTTTAAACTATTAACTTTAACTTTTAATTTTTAACTTTAAACTTTTAACTATTGAATATTTCTAATTTCTAATTTTTAATTTCTAATAAGCTAAGAAGCTATAAGCTAAAAAGCTAATTTTTTATGTCTGATGCGCCAACAAAAAAATATTGTTATTTTTGTTTTAATAAAATCAATCAAATTGATTATTTAGATATTCAAATATTGCAAAGATTTATTTCGTCTTACGCTAAAATTGTTTCTCGAAGAAGAAGCGGAGTTTGTGTTAAACATCAAAGAAAATTAGCCGAAGCAATTAAAAGAGCAAGAATTATGGCCATTTTGCCTTTTGTTAAAAAATAAAAAAACAAAAAATTTAATTTTTAAAAATATGAAAACCTTCGCTTTTATTGACGCTTCTAATTTTTTTTATGGCGGAGAAAAAAGTCTGGGTTGGAAGATAGATTATAAAAAACTTCTTGAATATTTAAAATATTTATTAGCAATGGAAGAATAAGAATAAAATGTAAATGGGGCGGACTCATATAGAATCCACCCCACGTTTAGTATTATTATACTATCAAATCATCATAACTTATCAATAGTTATTATTGTGGATAAATTAATATGAATCAAGAAATTAAAATCTGCTAAAACTGTGAAAAAGAATTTATAATAGAACCCGAGGATTTTGAATTTTATGAAAAAATACAAGTTCCAGCGCCAACTTTTTGTCCTGAGTGCAGAATGATGAGACGTTTTACTTTTAGAAATGAACGTTCTTTTTATTGGCGTAAATGTGAATTAACGGGTAAAAATATTATTTCTTGTTTTTCTCCATCATCAGAAATTGTAGTTTATGATCGTGATATTTGGTGGTCAGATCAATGGAATGTTTTAGATTTTGGAATTGATTTAAGTTTTACAACTTCATTTTTAAAACAATTTAAAGAATTAATGCATCGTGTCCCTATGCCAGCGCTTTTTAATGGGCGTTCGGTAAATAGTAATTTTTGTAATCACATAGGAGACTTTAAAGACGGATATTTAGTATCCGCTTCTTGGGGTGGTGAGAATATAATGTATTCATCGCGATGCAACCAATCAAGGGATTCTATTGATAATTTTGCAACAACAAATTGCGAGCTTTGTTATGAAAATATAAGCTCAGTAAAATTATATGCCACTTGTTTTGCTCAAAACTCAGCAAACTGTAATAATTGTTTTTTGATTTATGATTGTAAGAATTGTTCAAATATTTTTGGATCAACTAATTTAAGAAATAAACAGTATTATATTTTTAATCAACCATATTTAAAGGAAGATTATTTTAAAAAATTAAAAAAAATTAATACGGGAAGTTATAAATCTTTAGTTGAAAATGAAAATAAATTTAGAGAGATAAAAATAAAAACTCTTAGAAAAGCAGCTAATATTTTGCATTCTCAAAAAGTTATAGGGGATAATATTAATAATAGTTTTAATTGTCAAATTTGTTTTGATGTTATTGGAAATATACGAGATTGTAAATTTGTTATGAATGCCCACGATTTAAGGGATAGTTATGATGGATATGGTGTTGGTGAAAATGGAGAATTGTTGTATGAGGTTATAGATACAGGGGTTCAAGCTTCACGTCTTATTTTTGGTGTTGTTATTTGGGGTGGGAGTAATGTTTATTATTCTTATAATTGTCATAATTGTTTTTATTGTTTTGGTTGCATCGGCCTTCGTAAAACCCACCTTTAACACATGCCTTTTTTCTTGGCTAATTTAAACATAAAAAAAACAGCTACTACACTACAATAGCTGTTTTGGGGCTAATCTTAGTTAAAATTTGAGTTATTTTTTTCTTTTTTACCTTAATTATTCTGGAGCTAAAAAGGTTGGGATTTTAGGAATTTTTAATCGAGAAAGAATATTTTTTGCATCTTGGTTTAATTCAACGCTTTTAAGAATTTTTATTCCATTAATTTTGCTTTCTATAAGTTTGATTTGTGA
>JACQWZ010000074.1 GCA_016209005.1 Candidatus Kuenenbacteria bacterium | reverse complement strand
TTTAGGTCTTATGGAGTCCAATATGTATCTGGTATTATGCATTGATAAAAATTGTATCCGCCAGCTGGCGGATTAAATTTTAGATTATTTTCACCCAAAGAGCGACCAGCCTTTGGCTGGAATTTAAAATTTATAATTTAAAATTTCTAATTTCAGGACTTACGCAGTTTAATCAAAAAATGGCTAAAGTTAGCGAAAATTGAATTTTTGTTAATTTTTCATTTTTAGCTAATATTAGCCAAATGCACATTAATAGTGCGTAACTCCTGAATTTCTAAATAATCTTGCAAAATAATCATTGCCGCGACAGAATCGTCGTCTTTGATTTTGCTTCCTTTTAATAAAGTTTTAGCCATTTTGGTGGTCATTCTTTCATTTTCAAAATCTATTGGAATTTTTAAAAATTTTTTCGCTTCTTTAAAAAATTTTTTAATCTCCATTATTATTTGTTGATTATTTACCCTGTAGACGCGTTCTTCAGGGTTGTCAGTTAATTGACTAGGCTGACCAAGAACAATCTGAGTCACATTTTCTTGTTCGCAAATTTTTTTCAATTCCTGCAAGACAATTTTCTTGCCTTTATTTTTTATAATTTTATAAGGCATGGCTATTTTTAATTGTTTATCAGCCAAAGCCAAACCAATCTTGCTTTTTCCATAATCAATGCCTAAAATTTTTTCCATAGTTTAATTTGTTAATAATTTTTAAATCTCGCGCACAAAATATAAGTGTAATACATTATGGCATGTGGGTTCACGCCATTAATTAACTCCATATCCAATTAGGTGATGTGATGGAATAGATTGAATAATACACAAAATACCTTCGGTATCGGCACAATCGGCTTTACACATTTTGCCGTCTTCTACTGTCAACTTTAACTGTTCCCAAAATGGGAACGGTTGGGACATTTCTTTATCGCGATCTTTCATTTTTGCCCAATAGGTTTTAGATTGAGGACTGTTGGTAAGCACAGCAATTACATCTAAAACCGAAAACCACCACTCGTTTTGGAAAAGCGTTTTTCTAATTTTTTTACCTTTAAATAAAGCGATTTTTGTGGTTGTAATTTCTTTAAGCATAGAAATTATTTAGTGTTATTGTTTTAAATACCCTTTTCCTTCATCCAATTATTTAATACTTTTAAACATTCGTCAGAATCATAAACATCTGTTATCTTTTTACAAAAATCCAAAGAACATTTTTGTTTTGTTTCTATTTTTTTTAAACATTCATATATTGCTTTTTGACTATAACAAAGATTTCTACGATTAATATCTATAATGTTTTCACATTCAAGGTAAGAAGCAAATAATGTATAACAATGGTCTTTTTCAATGTTATTTTTTAATAAATCACAAATTTTAGAATTTTCTTCAGTTTTATTTGCAAGTTGCGCCCAATAATAATAACAAGTTTGTAGGCCTTGTTCAGTTTTAAATTTTTCACATTCTTTATACCCCCCTGTGTTATTTATTAATTTTTTAATGCATTCTTCTGTGTTTTTGCTATTTTTAATTTCTAGTAATAAACATATTTCATCGTTCTGTGTTCTATTAACAAGTTTTAAAAGACAATCAATTTTTTCTTCTTCAGTGGTATTTTTTTTACAATCTTCTGGTGTTTGAGCTGTGAATTGAGTTATTTTTGATTAATAAATGATTCGCCCTTCTGCTTCAACTTTAAAGTTATATTGTTTTTTTCTAAACCAGTAAATTTATATGTTGCTTCATAATGTTTCATACAACTAAAACAAACAGCTTCACCGGGTAATATTTTTTTTGTTTTTGTATCAAATTTTAAAATTAAGTCATTACCTTGAATTTCAAAATCGCCTTTCGTAAGAGAATTTAAATAATAAAGCGAAATGCAAGATTTTATTTCTAATGTTTTATTATTTAACCATAGAATATTGTTAATTTGGATGCTAGTACTTAATGCAGAATCATCACACCTAAAATTTTTCTTAAAAAAAAATTTCATTTTAATATTTTCTTTCTTTATTGTATTTTGTGTTGTATTTTATAAAACTCCATACCAAATACCCATAATAATAATTGCGATTATAATAATTGGCATAATAAATTTCTTCATAAATTTAATTCCTTTTCCGTGTTTGTAAAATTAAACACAGATAATATAAAAATAAAAAATATTGTTTATAATTTAAACCAAAGTCACTGAGGCGATTTTATCATTTTTATTTTTTAATCTCATTAATCTCACTCCTTGAGTAACACGACCAGAGACTGAAACCTTTTTTAAAGGCAAGCGAATGACTTGGCCTTGAATAGAAATAATAACTAAATCGCCGGTTATTTCTTCGGAAAGATTTTTTTCATTAACCACCATGGCTGAAACAATTTTTCCTATTTTATTAGTAACCTTAGCGGTTTTAATTCCTTTGCCTCCTCGTCCTTGCAAACGATATGAATTTAATTTTGTCATTTTACCAAATCCATTTTCACTAACAATTAAAAGTTTCGCTTCGTTAGTTTTAGAATCTATTATATCCATTTCTATCACTTTATCATCTTTTTTAAGTCTAATGCCAAATACACCCGAAGCTGTTCGGCCCATTCCTCTAATTTGTCCTTCTTTAAATTTAATCGCTTGACCCAAAGCGGTAACTAAAATAATTTCATCTTTTCCGGAAGAAGATTTAACCCATTTTAAAAGATCGTCTTTTTTAAGCTTAATAGCGATTAATCCAGAACGACGAACATTAATAAAATCAGCGATATCAACTTTTTTAATAATTCCTTTTTCCGTGGTCATCACTAAATATTTACAATCTTTTTGTGTGGTCGAATGCTGAATAGCGGAAATTTTTTCTTCGGAAGTAATTTGTAAAAAATTAACCAAAGCTTGTCCCTTGGCTATTCGAGAAGCGACTGGCACATCATAAGCTTTGAGTTGAAAAACTCGTCCTTGAGAAGTAAAAAATAATAAATTAGAATGCGTTGTTGTTGTAAATAAATGTTCAACAACATCTTCTTCTTTTGTTGTTAATCCTATAATTCCTTTTCCGCCTCGCGCCTGAACCTTAAATGTTTCCGGAGCCAATCGTTTTATATATCCATCTCGAGTCACAACAACGACGCACGGTTCATTTGGAATTAAATCTTCTTGAGAAAATTCTTTTATTGTTTGAATATCAATTTGAGTTTTTCTTTCATCTTTAAATTTTTCTTGCAATTGTGCTAAATTTTCTTTTATAATTTTTAAAATATTTTTTCTGCTAGCTAAAATTTCCTCAAGTTTTTTTATTAATTTTAATTTTTCTTCTAATTCTTGCTCCACTTTCATTTTTTCTAAATTAACCAATTGTTGCAATTTCATTTCTAAAATAGCAACTGTTTGTCTTTCACTCAATTTAAATATTTTTATTAAATTATTTTTTGCTTCTTCTCTGTCTTTTGATTTTTTTATTACTTTTATAATCGCGTCAATATTGGCTAAAGCGATTTTTAATCCAGCCAAAATGTGAGCTCTTTCTCGGGCTTGTATTAATTCAAATTCAGTTCTTCTTTTAATAACCACTTCTCTGTGTTTAATATATTCTTCTAAAATTGATTTTAAAGTTAAAAGTTTTGGCTGAATCCCATCAACTAAAGCAATCATATTAACATGAAAAGTGTCTTGAAGTTGAGTTAATTGAAAAAGACGATTGAGAATTTTTTGAGGATAGGTGTCTTTTTTTAATTCAATAACGACTCGGACCCCTTCTTTATTTGATTCGTCTCTTAAATCTTTTATGCCTTCAATTTTTTTATTTTTAACTAACTCGGCAATTTTTTCCAAAAGTTGCGCTTTATTAACCTGATAAGGAATTTCTGAAACAATAATTTTAAAATGGCCCGGATGAGTTTCTATTATTTCTGTTTTTGATCGTACTGGAATGCTTCCTTTTCCTGTTGTGTAGGCTTGTTTAATTTCATCGGCATTGTAAATAATTCCACCAGTCGGGAAATCCGGTCCTTTAATAAAATTCATTAATTCCTCAATAACACATTCTGGATGATCAATTAAATAAATAATTCCTTGACAAAGTTCATTTAAATTATGCGGTGGAATATTAGTCGCCATACCCACGGCAATTCCCATGCTTCCATTAAGCAATAAGTTTGGTAATTTAGCCGGCAAAACTCGCGGTTCTTTGTGAGATTCATCATAATTAGGAATAAAATCAACTGTGTTTTTTTCAAGATCAAAAAGTAATTCCTCGGCAATCTGAGCCATTTTTGCTTCCGTGTATCTCATGGCTGCCGCGTTATCCCCATCCATTGAACCAAAATTGCCCTGTCCATTAATTAAAGGATAACGCATGGAAAAATCTTGGGCCATTCTAACCATTGAATCATAAACAGCAACATCTCCGTGCGGATGATATTTCCCAAGGCACTCACCGACCACTGTTGCGGATTTTCTAAATCTGCCTCCGGATTTAAGTCCCATATCCCACATCGCGTAAAGTATTCGACGATGAACCGGCTTTAAACCATCTCGCGCGTCCGGCAAAGCTCGAGCGACAATAACAGACATCGCGTAATCCAAATAAGAAGTTTTCATTTCTTCGGTAATAGAAAAAGGATTAATTTTTTCTATAAAAATTTCATCTGTTTTATTTAAATCATTTTTTTTATTATTTTTTAATCTTTTTAACATAAAAAATAAACAAAAATTTTAGGAAAAATTTTTGCAATTTCTAATTTCTAATTTCAGGAGTTACGCACTATTAATGTGCATTTGGCTAATATTAGCTAAAAATAAAAAATTAACAAAAATTCAATTTTCGCTAACTTTAGCCATTTTTTGATTAAACTGCGTAAGTCCTGACTTTACACTTTGCACTTTAAACTTTTAACTATTTTTTGTGTCCATATCTTGCCGAGCCGAATATTTTTTTATTTTTATATTTAATTATTTTAATTAATTCTTCGCGCGAAGGACCGAGATATTTTCTGGGATCAAATTCTTTTGGATTTTCAACCAATGTTTTACGAATAATAGCTGTCATTACAAGGCGAATATCTGAATCAATATTAATTTTACAAACGCCATTTTTTATCGCTTTTCGTAATTGGCTTTCAGAAATACCAACGGCATTTTCAATGTCGCCGCCAAATTGATTAATTATATTTATGTATTTTGGCAAAATTGAACTGGCGCCATGTAAAACAATTGGAAAATTTGGTAATTGTTTTTTTATTTTCTTAAGAATATCAAATCGCAATGTGTGGTCGGACGTCGCACGTCCGACTATTTTATACGCGCCATGACTAGTCCCAATGGCAATCGCCAAAGAATCAACGCCTGTTTTTAAAATAAAATCTTTAACTTTTTCTGGTTGAGTGTAAAATTTTTTTTCAGCTTTTATATTATCTTTAATTCCAGCTAAAACTCCTAGTTCTCCTTCAACAACAACATTTTTAGAATGAGCGTACCGCGCCACTTTTTTAGTTAAGCAAATATTTTTTTCATATGAAAGAAAAGAACCATCAATCATTACTGAACTAAATCCATTATCAATGCAAAATTTGCATAATTCAAAACTGTCGCCATGATCAAGATGCAAAACGACAGGTATTTTCGCGCCACTTTCTTTAACTATTTGTAAAGCGCCAATAATCATATGACGCAATAAAATTGGGCTTGCGTATTTATACGCGCTACTTGATACTTGTAAGATAACAGGGGAGTCAGTTTCAACGCATCCTTGAATAATTGCTTGTAATTGTTCCATATTAGAAAAATTATAAGCCGGTATGGCAAATTTTTCTTTAATCGCTTTTTTAAACATTTCTTTTGTTGTGACAAGTCCTAAATTTTTATAATTGATGGGCATAAAATATTTTAAAAATTTATTATGTTTTTTTATTTACTTTCATTTATTAGCTTAAAAAAATAACGCCATTTTTGTCCTGTTTTACAGAGTTCTTTTGTGTCATTAAGACATTTTAAAATTATTATTTGGGAGTTTTCTTTACAAACTTTAAAAATTGAATTTCTTTTAAAATTTGGGATATTTAATTCCTTGATTACGCGCAATGCCAAATCTTGCCAAACATAAGCTGGCGGCGCTGGTCGGCGCTGGCAGGGCGTTATTTTTAATAAATCGCCTATTTTTTCTAAACCTTTATCTATTGTCATAATAAGAATGGTCAGACGTCGCGCGTCCGTCTAATTTTACTATCAACTTTTTTCAAAAAAATAATATCTCTTTTTTGAATAAAAGAACCTTGATAATTTGTTGGTTTGTCGTTTTCAACTTTAGAAATCGCCTCATTTAATGGCAACCAAATAAGTTTAAAAGTTTAATCATTGCAGATTTATTGGTCCTTTTTTTTCTTGACAAAAATAATTTTTTTGTCAATCTCTATGCCAAACATTTCAACTGCATCTAAATTATCAATCACGCGAGATGTTTTTTCCTTTGCTTTTTTAAGCATCTTTTTTGATTTATCGCGCAAAGCTTCGGTTATTAAATCATTTATTTGAACTTTACGCAAAAGAAAAAATAATTTAGGATCATCGTCTAATTTTACACCAACACCATAAAGCGTCGCTGCCACATGTTTACACATGCTTGCCCAGTCTAAACAATCGCAATCAAATTCAATTTCTTTAGGCGACGGAAATAATCCTTTGCTTTTTGCAATAAATATTTCAATTAAATTCTTGGGAAACCTGCCTTCAATAAGTTCTTGCAAAGATTCTATTTTTCCTTCGCATTGTTTTTTTATTTTATTCCATACTTTTTTATCCAATGGTTTTATTTTTATTATTACTTTATAGGGATGCGATTCTGTCCCTTGCACAAGCGATGTTATTTCCCCTGGTTTTATTTTAAAATCCAAAACAAAACCATTTCTAATATAACTGCGGCCTCTACCAATCCTATTTGAATAATCTGCGTATTTTTCAAGATTTGTGTTCCATGCCTTGCCCCACCAAGTATTAACAAGTTTGGTTCCATTTAAAATCAAGGGCGTAATATTGGGATTCTTTTTCTTCAATTGTTTTAGTTTTTTTCGCGCTTTATCGCATCTTTCGCTAACAGAAATATACCGAGGATAATAATTATAGTAGCTCATATTAAAATTTTAATTAATTTGGAATTGAATTTTATTAATTAATTTTTCTTGTTTTCCATCCCAGGCCCAACGAATTTTTTTTGCCTTCAAAAATAGTGATTTGTTTGTTGTTTGTTTTTTTGTTTAGCATACTTCGATTTTACTCAGTACAAATAAAATTATTTTAATTCTTTATAAACGGTTTATTTGATTTCTATGAAATCTAATTTTTTGAGCCATTTTTCAACTTCCTCATCAGCCACCTCTTCAAAATAAAAAATACTTGAAAATTCTTGCTGTTTTTCCTGTCTAGCTAATCTCCAATTTTCTAAAATATTTATTTTACTTATAATTTTCCTAATCTCTTTTTGTTTTATCAAACTAATAACTTCGGTTGTATTAACATTTAATTTTTTCATAATCATCGCAAAATCATAGAAATCTCTATAACGAATGCGATCGTTCATCGCTCTTATTTTCTCAGCCGTAATTTCTTTTATATCCATAACTCTAACTTTTGTTTTTACGCCATAAACATTTTTATAATCCAATTCAAGCGGAGGCAAAACCACATTTTGTAAAAAATCTATTTCTATTTTAAGCGAATTTGGTTGATTTAATAGACCAGTATATTGTAATTTTTCTATCTTAATTGTCGCATCAGAAACATATTTTTTTTTAACTTTTAAAAAATCATAATCAACAAAAATATTTTTTACTTCATCTAATTCTATTTTAGATGCATTGCTAGAAAAATCCAAATCTTCAGAAAATCTCAACTGAGGTAAATAAATATGATGCAAGGCAGTCCCGCCCTTGAATATCAATTTGTCTTTTATTTTAGAATTGAAAATAATCTTAGATATTAAAGCTAAAAAATAATCTTTTTCAGCGATAGCTAAAGGATATTTTAACTTTTTGTTAAGCAAAATTAATTTTTCTCTATTTAATAATTCGATCATCATAATATAAGCGCCACTTAGCATTAAATTTTTTAGATTCTTTTGTAAATCGAGAATAACCAGTATGTTTTTTAAAATTACTAAATAGTTTGTCTGAATTTATGTTTAATTCATCAAGCAATAAGCCGACTTTTCTCTGTATTGAAATCCCGAATCTTAAGGAATATTCCTCTAATTTTGCAAAATCAATATCTTTTTTATACTCTTTTAATTTTTCAAAAAATAAACTGGCTGAATAAAAACTATTGTCTAAGTATAAAAAATCAAGCAAAGCTTTTTCTTTTGTGGCCATATTTATTATTTTTTCGTCTATACGAATTTGTGCAAAACCAAAATAATATTTTTCAGCGATCTTAATAAATTTAAAATTATTATTTTGGAATTTATAATTTTTGCTTAATTTTAAATTTATAGCAATTATATTTTTTGAATATTGATCAAACATTCCATAGTAATTTAAGGCCGTATCAAGGGAAATATATGAATTTTTATTTAATGCCTGTGAAATAGCCAAGAGCGACATATTATTTATTGATCTTGAAGAAAGATTTTCAATAATCATATAAAAACCTTTTTTAATACGCAAAAACCAGCCGGCGCGACATAGCGTCTGTATGCGGTTATGCGCTGAATAATGGCTATACTCTTTACTAAAGATTTTTATAAGATCCTTAACAGACGCAATTTTACCAACTTTTAATATTACTTTTTCTATGATTTTAGCGTCTTTTTCACTTAATATTGTATTTTTCATATGTAGTTATAAATTATATATGATTTATATCTAAAAACATTTTATACAATATATTAAATTTAAGCAAATAAAATATTGATCATTAAAATCACAACAACCAATAACTAAAAAACTATTTTTCATTTTCCTCATCCCTTTTCCGACGAATTTTCTGCCCTTCGAAAATTGCGATTTGTTTATGAGTTTTTATCATATTTTTCATTTTCTTCACATATTTTATTCCAAATTATTCTTTCTTGTTCATCCAACGGTTTGCTTATATCTATATAATTTAGCGCTTCTAAATTTTTCCCTGAAATTCCTAAAAGTTCTTCTCCTAAATTTAATCTTAATCTCTCATGCACATACATTATAAAAGCATTGATTATTTTAAATAATTTTTTACTTTCATCTTCTGCTTCTAAATCAAAGTAAAAACTTTCAAAATATGCATCAAGAGCACCTTCGGCTGTCTCTATCTGTTTATCTGATTTATATATTTCAAGATAATTTTTTACATATTCTAATAATATTATTTTTATTTTTTTGATTATATTCTCAAAATGTTTTTCATAAAATGGATTTTGACTAGCAAGCGCTTCATAATAATACATCTTAACTAAATCAATATATTTAATTATTTCTTGTTTTTCTTCTAAACTCTCTCTCTCTGAATCTAAAATTTTAGATTCACTAATTTTATTTATTTCTTCTGACATAATTTTTTGGTTAAAAATTAAATTTTAATATTTCACAGCGACAATGTAAATAAATCCATTAGTTTTTCGTTGCTCATTTCAGTTATCAAGGCCTCATTTGAACTTTGAATAACATCATTTGATAAATTTGTCTTTTCCTGAAGCATAAGGTCGATTTTTTCTTCCAATGTGCCTTTGGTAATAAATTTATGAACCATTACATTTTTTTTCTGGCCTATTCTAAACGCTCTGTCAGTCGCTTGATTTTCAACTGCTGGATTCCACCATCTGTCAAAATGAATAATGTGGTTCGCCGATGTTAAGTTTAAACCAATCCCGCCTGCTTTTAAAGATAATACCATAAATGGAACATATTCGCTACCTTGAAATTTTTCAACAATTTCTTTACGTTTTTTAACAGGTATGCCTCCATGAAAAACCAATCCTTTATGATTAAATATTGTTTCAAGATATTCTTTAAGCGGTTCGGTGATTTCTTTAAATTGCGTAAATATTAAAACCTTTTCTCTTTTTTCATAAATTGTCTCGCATATTTCGCGAAGCCTGAGAAATTTGCCGCTGTCAATTTCAGAATATTCATTTCTTCCTAAATATTGATCAGGATGATTGCAAAGCTGTTTAAATTTCATAATAGAAGCAAGAATCAATCCTTTTCTTTCAATGCCCTCTGTTTTATTTTCAAGCGCTGTTTTTATTTCTTCAACAAGATTGCCATAAAGAACAGCTTGTTTTTTGCTTAAATCTGAATAAATTTTCATCTCAACTTTGTCTGGCAAATCAGAAATAACAGACTTGTCAGTTTTTAACCTTCTTAAAATATATGGAGATGTGATTTTTTTTAATTTAACATATCCTCTTGGATTATCTTTTAACTCTTTAGAAAAATTTGAAAACTCCTTAACATTTCCAAGCAAACCAGGATTTAAAAAATCAAATAATGACCAAAGATCTCCTAAATGATTTTCAATAGGCGTGCCAGTCATAATTATTCTATTATTCGCGTCTAAAATTTTAACAGCTTTTGTTTGTTTTGCCCCGGGATTTTTAATGGCTTGAGCTTCATCTAAAATAATATAATTCCATTTGTAAGATTTAAGCCAATCATATTTTTTAGATAAAGAATAAGTTGTAATTATAAGATCATGTTTGTCTATAAAATTTTTATTTATTTTGTTATTATTTTTTTTTTCAAAAGATGGATGGGCTATGTAATATCTAATTGTTGGCGAAAACTTTTTAATCTCATTAACCCAGTTCCAAATCAAAGAAGCCGGTATTATTAAAAGGTTTGAATTTCCCTTTTTTATTTTAAGAATATTTAAAAAAGCCAACAATTGAATGGTTTTCCCCAAACCCATATCATCTGCCAAACAAGCGCCAAGATGTAAAGAGTGCAAAAAATAAAGCCAGTCTAATCCTTTTTGCTGATATGGCCGAAGTTCTGCCAGAAAATCTTTTGATGGACTTATTGAATTTATTAAATCTGGTTTGCGCAATTTTTCAACGACAGATTTCAGCCATTCTCCATTAGAAATATTAACTGTGTCATCGTCAATAATGCCAAGATCTTTTTGCAAATTAAATTGCAAATGCATCGCGTCTTTTAAGCTTAACCCGCTTTGCTTCATTAATTGCCGCGCTTTTTCATAAGCTTCAAGCGTTTTTTTAAGTTTTTCAGAATCAACTTCTATCCATTTTCCTTTAATAAACGCCAGCCCATCTGATTCATTTAATAATTTTCGTGCTTCATCCTCAGACATTTCTTCGTTATCAAACAAAAGATTTGTTTCAAAATCAAGAATAGAATCTTTATTAAAAAATGACGAAGATGTATTGCCAATTTTTATATCAAGTTTTAAGGCATTTGTCTTGTTTTTCCACCAATTAGGAATACGACAAAGTATTCCATATTTTTCATAAATAGGAATTTCTTTTAAAATATCATAAGCGTCTTTGGCTGATAATGCTATTGGGTGAAATATCTCTCCATTTTCAATAAGCTCTAAAATAATTTTGCTTTCTTTCGCGGCTAAATAAACAGTGGATAAAAGTTCTAATAATTTTTTGCTATTCTCGCCGTATTCTATTAAAGCGTTCTTTAATGGAATATGTTTTGATTTTCCAAAATTATTCAGACTCGTAGAATATGTCGCTAAAAAAGCAAAAGGAAAATCGTCTTTTTTGCTTTCAACCAAATGAAAATAAATCCGTCCAGCAAGATGAATATCTGGATTAAAAGTTTTTATCAATTCATCAATAGATCCTTCGTAATTTTTTACTTTATTTCTAAACGCAGTATTTAATTTTAACCAAATATATTCAACAAAAGCTGGATTTATATATTCCGCTCCAACCATAAATGGAATTTGGGATAAAAAATCGTCAATCTCATCAATTGTTAAAACTAAATCAATTCGCTCGCGTAAAATTTCAAGATCAGGTGTTTGGCTAAGTTTTTTTACAAACAACCTCGCTAACTTTCTAAAAATATCTAAACTCGCTGACAATTGCGCAGATTGATTGCAAAAACCCAAAAACAAAAGAAAAGATCCAAAATCTTCTTTGTATCTTTTGTATAATTCATTTTGCAATAATTCTTGATTCTTATTTATTAAGTTTTCTGTTTCCTGCCATTCTAATTCTATTCTATAATCTGGCAAACAAATAATAATTAGTTCTTTATACATTTACTAAAGATTTTGATAATTTAATTAAAATAAATTTTCTTTTATCCATTTTCCCAATTTTTCTATTTTTATTCTTTCTTGTTTCATCGTATCGCGATCACGGATGGTTACATCGTTTTTTTCTAAGCTGTCAAAATCAACTGTCACACAATACGGTGTGCCGATTTCGTCTTGACGGCGGTAACGTTTGCCAATGTTGCCGTTGTCGTCAAACTCGCACATATATTCTTCTTTTAAATTATCATAAATTTCTCTAGCTTTTTTCACTAATTCTGGTTTGTTTTTTAACAAAGGGAAAACAGCGATTTTAATCGGCGCCAATCTTTTATCAAATTTAAGAATAATTCTGATTTCTCCATTTACATTTTCTTCAGTATATGCTTCACACATAAAAGCTAATAACATTCTATTTAAACCAACAGAAGTTTCCATAATATGTGGAATATATTTTTCATTGGTGATTGGATCTGTGTAATCAAGTTTAGCTCCGGAAAATTTTTGATGTTGAGATAAATCCCAATCGCCTCGCTGATGTATTCCTTCTAATTCATCAAAATCCCATGGAAAATTATATTCAATATCATAAGCCTCAGCAGCGTAATGAGCTAATTTTTCATGCTTAAGCCATTTTAAATTTTCTTCTTTAATACCATAGGTAATATACCAATCCCATCTTATTTTTTTCCATTCATTATATTTTTCTTGCATCATGCTTGGGCGCAAAAAATATTGCATTTCCATTTGTTCAAACTCTCTGGTTCTAAAAATAAATTGCCTTGCCACAATTTCATTTCTAAAGGCCTTGCCAATTTGAGCGATTCCAAAAGGTATTTTTACCCGAGTGGAATCTAAAATATTTTTGTAATTCAAATAAATTCCGCCGCAAGTTTCGGGCCGCAAATAAACAACATTATCTTCTGATAAAGCGTCGGTTGGCGAGCCAAGATTTGATTTAACTATTAAAGAAAAATTTTTAGCTGGGGTTAAATTTTTGCTCCCGCAATTTTTGCATTTAAATTCAATATTTTTTTCTTTTAATTTTTCAATTTCTTTGTTAATGTCCTCAGCTTTCATTTTATCAGCGTTAATATGAAATTCTTCCAACATATGATCAGCGCGTATTCGAACTTTGCAATCCTTGCAATCAATTTGCGGGTCGTCAAAACCATCAAGATGACCGCTGGCTTTCCAAGTAGTTGGATGCATAAATATTCCAGAATCCAAACCAACAACATCTTCTCTTTTTTGGACGATTTCTTTCCACCAAGCGCGAGCCAAGTTATTTTTTAATTCAATGCCATAAGGCCCGTAGTCATAAACTGCGGCGAATCCGCCATAAATTTCAGAAGAGGGGAATACAAAACCGCGGCGTTTACACAAAGAAACGATTTTTTCCAATGTTTTGTAGTTTTTTGTATTTTTCATAAAGTTTATAAAATTGACAATTATATTTTAAAATGCTTTAATTATTTTAAATACACTAAACAAAAGGAGGTGTCAAATGCAAAAGGAGTTTGTATTTTTGTACCCCATTCCAGAAATAATCAATTTTGAAAAAATTAAAAATTACAGTTGGCATAAGAAAGAATGTGGCAATAGATTAAATGAATGCGTTGACCAGAGATATCGTCAAAAAAATTTCAGAATAAATTGGATAATTTTTGACGATTGCGATGTTTCTGAAGTTATCGAGCTCCAACCTTCAGATAAAATTATTAAGGTTGGGCTTAATTTTAAAACTCACATCGCTGAAAATGTATATCCAGATCAGGACTACATTTTAGGCCAGTTAGAAGACGATGTGCGGATTATTAGAATTGCTGGTTTTCACATGTGGGATTGTGTGGATAAACTGGCAAAACGAGCGCATGAAATAAGATTGGATACGCTCGTTGATGAAGACCTGACAGAATTTTTTCCATGGAGATTAAATGATCGGAACTTCAAAACAGGTAAGTATACTGGTTTTGTTTTAAATTTCCCTAAAATAAATTTTCAAATTTTATAGAATTAAATTTATTCCGGTTTAAATATTTCAAACAATCTTTTATCAAAACAGAAAAATCTTTTTCTAATCTGTTATGAGTAACATTTT
>JACQWZ010000002.1 GCA_016209005.1 Candidatus Kuenenbacteria bacterium | reverse complement strand
CGCGTTTATTGGTTTAGGATTGATTCTTAAACCAGAATTAGCTGGCTTGGCAATGGCCCTAAGTTCAGTTTCAGTTGTTAGTAATTCATTATTATTGCGCCGTTTTCATCCACAAAAAACAAATTATATTTCTTCAATCGCGCCGATAATAATGGGCGTAGGATTTTTATCATTATTTATTGCGTTCGCGAAGTTTATAAAATAAATAAATATTTTTATAACAATTGCGATAATAGTTATTTTGTTATTTTATAATACTTCCTTATAAAACTTTATTTATTTAACATAATTTTAATCGCCATATCAATAGCTTTTCTGTCAAACCCAACAACAATTTCTCCGTCAATATCTAAAACGGGAATGCTTAATTGGTTTGTTTTTTTTGTCATTTCAATCATCGCATTTGTATCTTTAGAAACATCTACATCAATATATTCTATCCTCTTTTCATCTAAATATTGTTTTGCCATATCACAATATGGGCAAACCTTAGTTGAATAAACAATAACCTTAGCCATAAACTTTCTCCTTTTTTCGTTTGTATAAATTTTTACAAACGAATTAATAAAATAAAAAATATTAAAAAATAAATTAATTCTTTAGCTTTTATTTTTTCTTATTCAATACTCACATTGCTTTGTAAAATATTGGCAGGTGTATCAGGAATTAAAGGCTTGTCAGATCCATATCGTAATTTTAACCACTTCAAATTTGCATTGCCTTGAATAAAAATATTTGACCAATCATTTTTAGCTGGCTGTGTGAGCAATCCATTATTATTTGTATCGCCTAAAATATTATCATCATTAAAAGATGTGATAATAACTGGCTCATTCTCCGTTCCATTAATTATTAAATTTCCATCTTTATAAATGTGTATCAAAGGATCGCCGTTATGCATTTGCCCTTTAATAACAACCCCAGAATTTATTATTAATGTTCCTTGTTCTATAGATAACACATTATCTAAAATAAGATAAGGCCAATTAATTTTTGGCAAAACAACAACAGTGTCTTCTAAAAAAGATTGAGAAAAAATTAAAATACCATTTAAATCATTATCTAACAATTTATTACTTTCGTCAAAATTTATTTCATTTGGCAAACCAATAAATAAAGGAGCTCTATTATTAATAAAATAATTATTTTCAAAAATAACTTTGCTATTATTTCTAATTTCCACGCCAACAGAATTATTTTTAAACTGGCTATTTTTAATTTTCATTTGACCACCTTCAATCGAAAGAGCTGTCATTATATTATCTTCAAAAATACAATTTTCAATTACAGAATTTGAATCAATTAAAGACAAAGCCATATCGCGAGATTTTCTGAAAATGGCATTTGAAATTTTTACATTAGCGCCTTGAATTTGAACCATTGGAATAATATAAATCATAAACATATCGCCGTATTCAAAAATAACATTGTCCAAAATTGAATTTTTGCTGGTCGCTTCAATTAACAACGCTTGTCCATAATCT
>JACQWZ010000091.1 GCA_016209005.1 Candidatus Kuenenbacteria bacterium | reverse complement strand
TAATAATTTCTCTTTTTGTTCCGGCGTAAGTTTAATTTTTGTAGACATAAATTTTTGTTAAAAATTAAAATTATTTTATATCTACATTTTAACATAAAAAATTAACATAGAAAAGGGAAATCTAAAACGAAACCAGTATAGCACCAGTTTTTGCAAACCATTTATATGGTATATGCCAGCTTACATCTGTAGAAATCCTTCCACTGAAAGCAAAGAGGGAAACAAATACTGCCCACATTCTCATTTTCCACAAGCCAATACTTGCAATAATGAACAATGGACCTAAAAAAATTACATCTGGCAGACTTAATCCTTTGGTTAGTATCCTGAATTCTACCGGACCCGGTATCGGGATTATTCCTAAAAGACCACATCCTGAGTGAACAAATATAATCAAGCCAATTACAAACATTAGCCCAGCTATGATTTTAATTTCCTTTGGTGTTTTATCTTGTTTTATCATGCCTTTCATCTCCTTTCTTCTTGGTTCGTTCTTCCCTTTTTATAAGGGTTCTGGCAACTATAGAGCCAAGTCTTTTAGCTTCTTCCAAACTCTCCGGATTTTTTTCAACTCCTCCTTTTGCATCAACGCTAAAAACTTTATTTTTTGCTTCTCTTACTAAATACATCCTTGCAATGAATCCGAATTTTTTTAATATCTTTAATACTAAAATAGTGGTATCTTCGTAAGAAGTTGCAACCGCCCCAAACGGCTTACCAGTGAGAGGCCAAACATAATTTTTATCCGCCTTCTTTGCGAAATAAACTATTGCCATCAATCTTTCCATTAAAGCTACTAATTTTGCTGGTACAGGATAGTAAAGAGGAGAAGCTATAATTATTCCATCCGCTTCAATCATTTTTTGAAAAACTTTTTCAAAATCATCCTTCAGTATACATCTATATGGCTTCTTACCACAACCCCAATTCTTGAATTCATACAAGCCAGAATAATGAGCCTCACACGGTTTTATTTCAAAATCTCTTAGCTGTAATATCTCGGTTTCTATCCATCTTTCATCCTCTGCTCTTGCACCCTCAAGAGCAGATTTAAGAAGAAGATAAGAGTTGCCCTCTTTTCTTTGCGAGCCATTTATACCTAAGATTTTCATATTTTTTAAGGGGACTGTCCCCGATTTTCGAGGTCTTAAAGTCCGCATAAATAAAGGTTAAAATGAATATAAAATAAAATTTAGCCACTTTTTGATCAAAAAAACATTTAAATCAAATTTAAATTAATCTGTAAATTTTTACTTTCTTATGTTCTTCTTCTATCCAATCTTTTAAATTTTCAGGCGCGATTAAATTTTCTATTTTTTCCTGCGAAATCATTTGTTTGATTGCTTTATTTTTAAATTTCTCTAAATCCCAATTATATAAATTTTTTATTATTTTTTTAAGATTTTCTAGAGAACCAACTTGATTAATAATGCTTTGAATTTTATTGTCAATTTCTTCTTGTTTAATTATGATTTTATTTTTTTTAAGAGCTTCGAAAATAAAATAATCTTCTATCATCATTTCTAAAGTATTTTCTTTTAAAATATTATTAGAAAGAATTTGAAAATTTAGATCAATTTGTTTTTGTTTTTGAAAAAAAAGTTTAATCGCTTGAAAATTCTCTTGAAACTCTGAGTATTTTATAATTTTAAAACTCTTTGTTTCTTTATTGTTAATAATTATCGCCGGATAAGGAATAATGTTAGTTATTTTAATTATTTGTTTATTGTCCCAATTGTATTTATACAATCCAATTCCTAAAATAATTAAAAAGCCTATAATTAAAAAAATAAATATCATTAATATATATTTAAATTTTATTTTTTTTACTTTGGACTTTTTTTCTTCTTTTATAATCTCTCGTTTTTGTGTTTCATCGTTGTCTGTTAATTGTTGATTGTTAATTGTTTTAATGTTTTCTTGTTTTTGTTCCGACGTTTCAATCGGGACTCCGACATCATATCGTCGGAGTGTTTTATTGTTCTCTTTTTCTCCTATAATATTTAATATAATTTCTCTTAACCTAGCCCATTTTTCTTTTTTTTGATCATCAGACATAAAAAATTAGCTTGTAGCTTTTTAGCTTGTAGCTTGTAGGCAAGATAAATAAATTTCTAATTGCTCTAATTTCTAATTACTCTAAACAAATCCTAATTTCTAAATCCCAAAAATAAGCACCAAATTTAAAGCATCAAATTCCAAATAAATTCAAAATCACAATGCTCAAAATCCAAAACGTTTTGAATTTATAATTTTGGATTTATAATTTATATGTTTTATATTTTACTTTTATTTTAATGTCCTTGTGTTTTTTTGTTCTAGTGTTTTTGTGTTTTTTTGATTAGCGTGCAAAATATCTCCACCACCTAATTGGATTAATAATTTTTTGATTATTTTCTTCAGCGTCTTTATTGTTTTCAAAATTAATATTCATAACATCATTTTTATTTTCTGTTGCTTCTGAAGTATTAGGCAAAATAACAACTTTTTCATTTGGCTTTTTCATCCCTAATTCCAATCTCGCTTGCCTCTCTTGAAAAGATTCTGTTTTTAAATATTGAATTAATTTTTTTGTCTGTATTTTTTTATCTTCTAAATTTTGTATTTCTTGTTTTAAATTTTCCACTTCTTGACTAACTTTATAATATTTATAGCTTTCTTTACTAATAGAAAAAAAATAAAATCCTAAAATAACTATTCCTAAAAATAAAAAAAACGGTGAAAAAAACAATTTTTTCCAAAATGAAATTTTATTTTTTATCATATTCTATATAAAATAAAAATATAAAAATCAAAAATCAAAATGACAGTTTAAAATGCAAAAATCAAAAAACTATAAAAATAATTTTCAAATCCCAATTTTCAATTTTCAATCAATTTTCAATGATTTAATTTTCAAACTAAATATTAATAATAATTTTTTTAACATTATATTTCTTTATTATCCCGTCTTTGACAGATGACGGGAAGAATTCGGAATTTAAGAGGTAGAATTTGGCTAATCTAAGCCATTCTACCTCTTTTTTTATTTAAAAATCGTAGTGTAGTAAATTCTATAAGTTATCCACAGAAATATCTTTT
>JACQWZ010000001.1 GCA_016209005.1 Candidatus Kuenenbacteria bacterium | reverse complement strand
CATAATACAATGGCAAGAGCAAAAATTATTAGCAAATCAAAATCAATCAGTTGAACAATTATTTAATCCAATAATTAAAACATCTGAAAATCAATTTATTAAAATACCCGCGGAGTCCAAAATAGGGTGGCATTATACATAATCTTGACTTTTTTTATAAATATGCTAAGTTATCGTTAATAATAATCACGAAGAAAATCGTGATCGTGAAAAAAAGGAGGTGAAAAAATAATGCTATTAGTAAGCATAGTTTTTATTCTATGCCTTATAGCATATGCTATCCTTGTTTTTTTGCTTCTTGGCAAAAAGACTATTTGGAGGGCGGTTATTCTAACTATCTTTTCGGGATGGCTTGCGGTAGGGTTGGTTTTGGCGTATCGAAATTTAATTGCACTTTAAGTTATGGTGAGAAAAGCTCACAACATTTGAACTCCTTGTAGCTATTTTACTACAATGAGTTCGTTTTTTTAATTTTTGAATTTTTAATTTTAATTATTTTTTTGACTTTTATTAATAGAAATGATAAAATTTAGAATATTATATTATGATGAATCAAAAGAAAAAATATATTTTTTGGTTTAAAAAAATTGGGATTAAAGATATTCCTTTAGTTGGTGGGAAAAATGCGTCTTTGGGAGAGATGTACCAAAATCTTATTAAAAAAGGAGTAAGAGTTCCTAATGGTTTTGCGATTTCGGCGAAGGCTTATTTTTATATTTTAGAAAGCGCTGGGATTAAAGATGAAATAAAAAAAATTCTTTCTGATTTAGACACCAGTAATATGCAAAATTTAGCGGAAAAAGGGCATCAAGTTCGCGAAGCTATTTTAAAAGCAAAATTTCCAGAAGACTTAGAAAAAGAAATTATTTCAGCCTACCAAAAATTATCCAATGAATTCCTCTTAATCCCTACAAGCTACCAGTCCCGACGTAAAGTCGGGATCCCGAAGCCGACGTTTCAGTCGGCTCTCCGACAAGTCATCGGAGCCAAAGCGTCGGGGCTACAAGCTACAAGCTGTTTAATGGATGTCGCGGTGCGAAGTTCAGCTACCGCCGAAGATTTGCCAGATGCGTCTTTTGCCGGACAGCAAGAATCTTATTTAAATATCAAAGGAGAATACGCTTTAATTGAAGCTTGCAAGAAATGTTTTGCTTCTCTTTTTACTAATCGCGCCATTTCTTATCGAGTAGATAAAGGGTTTGATCATTTTTCTATTGGCTTGTCGATTGTTGTTCAAAAAATGGTTCGTTCGGACAAAGCTTGTTCTGGCGTCGCGTTTTCTATTGACACAGAATCTGGATTTCAAAACGCGATTTTGATCAATGGTTCATGGGGATTAGGAGAAAATGTTGTTAAAGGAGTAGTTAGTCCGGATGAATTTTTTGTCTTTAAACCAACATTGGAAAAATTTAGACCAATTTTAAATAAAAAACTTGGGACTAAAGAAATAAAAATGATTTACAGTCAAGAAGGAAATAAATCGACTAAAAATGTAGAAACCAGCGAGGAAGAAAAAAATAAATTTGTTTTAAACGATGATGAAATTTTACAATTAGCAAAATGGGTAAAAATTATTGAAGAATATTATAAAAAACCAATGGATATTGAATGGGCTAAAGATGGAATAGATAATCAATTATATATTGTTCAAGCTCGTCCCGAAACAGTTCAATCTCAAAAAAATATCAATATAATTGAAACCTACAAGCTACAAGCTACTTCAAAGGAAAGCAAGCTTCCTACGGGGCAAGCAAGCTATCAGCCAGAGGCTGATCACTCTCTGGGTGACAAGCTATTATGTTCTGGCGCGGCCGTTGGATCAAAAATTGGTCAAGGAAAAATCAATATTATTAAAAATGTTCATGAAATTGAAAAATTTAATAAAGGAGAAGTTTTAGTCACTGAAATAACCGATCCAGACTGGGAGCCAATTATGAAAATCGCTTCAGCCATTGTTACCAATCGCGGAGGACGTTGCTGTCATGCGGCAATTGTTAGTCGCGAACTTGGCATTCCTTGCATAGTTGGAACAAAAAATGCGACACAAGTTTTAAAAAGCGGAGAGTCGGTTACTGTTTGTTGCGCGGAAGGAGAAATTGGAAAAATTTATTCTGGAATTATTCCTTTTGAAATTAAAAAAATTAATATTCAAAAATTTAAAAAACCAACAGTAAAAATAATGATGAATATTGGCGAACCAGATCAAGCTTTTTCTTTGAGTTTTATTCCCAATGACGGCATTGGTTTGGCAAGAGAAGAATTTATTATTAATAATTTTATTAAAATACATCCAAAAATATTATTGGCGATTGATAAACAACAATTTATTATTAATGATCAAAAAATCGATGAAAAAATTTTAGAAGAAATTGAAAAAATTACTCAAGGATATAAAATTAAAGCTCAATTTTTTGTTGATAAATTAGCGGAAGGGATTAGTATGATTGTCGGAGCTTTTTATCCAAAAGATGTTATTGTTCGTTTATCTGATTTTAAATCAAATGAATATAATAATTTGATTGGCGGAAAATATTTTGAACCAAAAGAATCCAATCCAATGATTGGATGGCGAGGCGCTTCTCGTTATTACAGCGAGGAATATAAAGAGTCTTTTGCCTTAGAATGCCAAGCGATAAAAAAAGTTCATGAAGAAATGGGTTTGACAAATGTGATTGTGATGGTTCCATTTTGTCGAACGCCCGAAGAAGCAAAAAAAGTTTTTTTAGAAATGAAAAAAAATAAATTAATAGTTGACGCGTATAAATCAAAAAGAAATCAATTAAAAATATATATGATGGTTGAAATTCCTTCAAATATTATTTTGGCCAAAGAATTCGCAAAAATTTTTGATGGATTTTCTATCGGAAGCAATGATTTGACTCAACTTGTTTTGGGAGTTGATCGCGATTCAGAATTAGTCAGTCATATTTACGATGAAAGAAATGAAGCGGTAAAAATTTTAATTAGAAATGTTATTAAAATAGCTCGGCGCAATAAAGTAAAAATAGGATTTTGCGGTCAAGCGCCTTCTGATTTTCCCGAGTTTGCAAAATTTCTTATTGAATGCGGAATTGACAGCATCTCTTTAAACCCAGACACAGTAATAAAAACTACTTTGCAAATTTCAAAAAAACATTAGAACACAAAAACAATAATGGGTTAGCTCTATACAGGCTGTCTAAAAATTCATTCTATTCTACCGAGCTTTAGTTCGGGTTTGTGAAGTTTTAACTTCACAACAAAAGAGTGCGGTTAAAACCGCAAAAACCCGACTTAAAAGTCGGTAGAATGCATATATAAGTTAGCATAGTCCCGAAGGGCTGTGGAGCTAAAATGCAAGTTAGAATTAACAAAAAGCTCCACAGGGCTATGCCACTATGGAGCTAACCAAAAATGGGTAAATAAAAACATTCAAATTAATTTGAATGTTTTTATTTTACAATACTTTAAATTACAGAATTCCTAAATTCTCCCCCTCCCTTGATGGGAGGGGTTGGGGGAGGGTGAGGAATAACGGAACATTTAAACACCCTCTCCTTAATCCTCCCCCATCTGAGGGGGAGGAGAATGTGGTATTTTATAATTCAAGGAAAATACTAAAAAATATGCCAATTATTTCAAAGCATCTTTTAAGGTTTTGCCTGCTTTAAATTTAGGAACTGTGGTTGCCGCAATTTTAATTTTTTCAGTAGGTTTTTGTGGATTAACTCCAACTCTCGCAGCTCTTTTTTTAGCTGAAAAAGTTCCAAAGCCAGTTAAGACTACCTCACCTTTCTTTTTAAGGGTGGCAGTAACGACATCAATAAATGTTGATACCATTTTTTCAGCTTCTACTTTTTTGACGCCGACTTTATCGGCAATAACTTGAATTAATTCTGCTTTATTCATTTTATCACCCCCCTTCGTGGTTAAGTTAAAAAAATATAAAAAATAATTTAAGATTTGAGATTATAGAATATGGAATATAAAAAAATCAAAATGTAAATCTTAAAGTTAAAAATGACAGTTAAAAATGTAAAATCAAAAATCAAATTATTTAAATCCCAAATCCCAATATCAAATATCAAATAAAATCTCAAATCCCAAATTAAAATTAAATTATGTTATTTTTTGGAATTTTGGGTTTGGGATTTTATTTGTCATTGGGATTTGGATATTGGGATTTATACTTTTAATTTTTGCATTGTTATTTTGATTTTTTAATTTTACATTTTTATTTTACTCCACCATTGTCTTCCTATCAATTCTTTTAATGTTTATCGCTTTGCCAGACTTTAAATCAATTTCTATTAAAACAGAATTAAAAGCGCACTCTCCTTTTTCTGGATAAATAAATTGATGATTAATTTGAGTTAAATATGTTTTAATCACACTCTCTTTTTCTACGCCAATAACAGAATTTTCAGCTCCAACCATTCCTGTATCCGTAATATAGGCCGTGCCATTTGGCAAAATTTTAGCGTCAGCTGTTGGAATATGAGAATGCGTTCCTAAAATTGCCGAAATTCTGCCATCAACATAAAATCCAAAAGCCTTTGTTTCAGAAGTCGCTTCGCCGTGAAAATCAATAATAATAGCGGATAATTTTTCCTTTTTATATTTTTTTAAAATTTTATCAATCGCTCTAAACGGACAATCAAAATTTTCTTTAAAAAATACTCGACCGATTAAATTAATAACAAGAATTTTTTCTTTTTTTATTGTAAAAATTTTTTCGCCTATTCCCGGAACATCCGTTGGATAATTAGCCGGCCTTAAAAGAAAAAAATTTTGCTTCTTAAAAATTTCTTCCACTTCTTTTCTTTTTTTCCAAATATGATTTCCCGAAGTAAAAATATCTACCCCAGCATTTTTTATTTCTTTTAAAGTTTTATCAGTAACACCCTTTCCATGCGCCAAGTTTTCAACATTGGCTATAACTAAATCAATCTTAAAGCTTTTTTTTAATTTTGACAAGAGGTTATTCACCCCCCCTCGGCCAATCTTTCCAATAATATCCCCAATGAATAATATTTTAAACATAAAATTTTATAATTTTATAATTTTTAATTTTTAATTTTTAAATAATTTCTAATGATTTAATTTTTTTAACTCTGCCCGCCTTATAATCTTTTTCTGCCTGATTTAAACTATTTAAAAATTCTGGATTAAAAAATCCAAAAAGAACCGCTAACTTTTCAAATTTTTCAGCATCCATTTCAAGCATTATTTTTTGATGCTTGATTTGAGGTTTAATTGTAAACGCAAGTGAGGCCATATAAAAAAAGAAAAAATTAAAATATAAAAATCAAAATAACAAAACTGTGTCATCTCGACCAAAGGGATCCGCCAGCTGGCGGATCCACTTCGTTCGTTCGCAGATTCACTCTTTTCGGTCGGAATGACAGAATTGTTTTATTGTTTTAGTGTTTTTTGTTTTTATGTTTTTATGTTCTCGTGTTTTAATGATTCTTACTTCGCGTATTCCACTATTCTTGTTTCTCTGATAACGGTTACTTTAATTTCTCCGGGATATTTTAATTCGTCTTGAATTTTAGTCGCAATGTTTTTAGCTAATTTAGCCGCTTGCCAATCATCTATTTTATCCGGAGTGACAAAAACTCGAATTTCTCGACCAGCTTGAATGGCGTATACTTTTTCTATTCCTTCAAAAGATTTGGCAACCGCTTCCAAGTCTTCCAATCTTTGAGTGTAATTTTCCAAAGTGTCTTTTCTTGCTCCGGGTCGAGCGCCAGAAATAGCGTCGGCTATTTTAACAATTATCGCTTCCAATGTTGGCGGATGATCTTCATGATGAGCGCTGATAATTGTTAAAATTTCTTCTGGCAAATTAAATTTTTGAGCCAATTCTTTGCCAATTTCTGGATGAGTTCCTTGAACTTCTTGATCAACTGCTTTGCCAATGTCATGTAAGAATCCTCCTTTTTTAGCCAATGAAACATTAGCTCCCAATTCAGAAGCTAATAAAGAAGAAAGATGAGCCGTTTCAATTGAATGAACCAAAACATTTTGTCCATAACTCGTTCTATATTTTAGACGACCCATAATTTGAATTAATTTTGGATCCAAACCAGCCACTCCGACTTCATACATCGCGTCTTCTCCAGCTTTTTTAATTTCGCCAGCCAACTCTTCTTTAATTTGTTCAACAGTTTCTTCAATTCTGGCTGGTTGAATTCGTCCGTCTAAAATTAATTTTTCTAAAACTTTTTTTGCTAAATTTCGGCGAATCGGACTAAATCCAGAGACTAAAATAATATTCGGCGTATCGTCAATAATCAATTCCACGCCTAATAATTGTTCTAACGCTCTAATATTTCTTCCTTCTTTTCCAATAATTCTTCCTTTCATTTCTTCATTCGGCACATTAACGATAGTCGTGGTTATTTCAGCCGTATGAGAAGAAGCGCAACGTTCAATAACCGAAGTCAAAACTTTTTTGGCTTTTTCTTTTATTTCTTCCATTCCTTCTTCTTCGGTTCTTTTCATTTTTTGAAACAAATCATCCTTGATATTTTTTTCCACCACTTTTAATAGAGCGTCTTTGGCTTGATCTAAAGTAAGATTTGAAATTTTTTCTAACTTGCTTAATTGTTCTTCTTTTATTTTATCAATTTCTTCTTTTACTTTTTCTAAATGAGCCGCCTTTTCTTGAACCTTTTGATATTTATCTTCTAATCCTAATAATTTTTGATCAAATAATTCTTCTCTTTTTTCTAATCTTTTTTGAGAATAATCCATTTCTTTTCTTCTTTCTTCTTCTTCTACTCGAGCATCTTCAATAATTTTTATCGCTCTGTCTTTGGCTTGAAGTAATAATTCTTTTTGCTTTGTTTTAGTTGTCGCTATTAAATTTTCCGCTTTAATTTCCGCTGAATTTATTTGCTTAGCCTTAATTATTTTTCTAAGAAAATAACCGGCCACTAAACCTAATAAAAGTCCAATGGATAAAAAAATCCACGTTAATAAATTTATTGTCATAAAATTTTTGAGTTAAAAGTTTAAACATTTAAGCAATTTTAAATTATAAATTTTAAATTTAAAATTAATTTAAAATCCAAAATTTATAATTTCAGGACTTACGCAGTTTAATCAAAAAATGGCTAAAGTTAGCGAAAATTGAATTTTTGTTAATTTTTCATTTTTAGCTAATATTAGCCAAATGCACATTAATAGTGCGTAACTCCTGAATTTATAATTTTTTATTCCTCTTCCACTTTTAATTTATTTAATATTTCGAGTTTTTCTCTTTGGGCTACTTCAAAATTATAACTATTATAAAATAACTCTATTAAACTCTGAGTATCCAATCTAATCGATTTTATTCCCATTGAAGATAGGCCAGAGATAATATAATTTGTTTCTCTTAATAAAGCAATTTTGTATTTTTCAAATTTCTTTCTATCAAGCGTGATTTTAGAAGCCGAAGAAAAAATTTCCGCCACTTGAGTAAAAAATCCCTTTTTTTGGCTTCCTAATGGATTATAAGAAATAACCACATAAAAACGTTTGCTCATAATATCCCCTAATTTAATTAATTCGCGAATAAATTGAATATAATCGGCAATTTGCGTTTTTAATAATTCATTTAATATTTCTTTTTTTGTTTGTTCTAAATTTAATAAATAATAATCTATATTTAATAAACGAGATTGAATAATAACTTGTATCGGACTTCTTAAAGAATTAAGGAAACTAACATAATTTTGAATAATCGCTTCTTGTTCTTCTTCTGATTTTAAAGCAAAATTAATGCTTGAAACCAAAAGAACAGCTTTTAAAGAGCCGTCATTTAAAACAACAGTATCGTCTTTAATCTCGGCAATATCCAAATATTTCTGCGTCGACGGAAGTTTAGATTTTATTGATGATTTAGATTTCATTGGTAATAGTAACCAGTAACCCGTAACGAGTAACCAGTAATTAAAAATCAAAATGTAAAATGACAGTAAAATGACAGTTAAAAATGCAAAATAATAATTTAAAATTCAAAATAAAAAAATTTTAGATTTCATTTTACATTTTGAAATTTTAATTTTTCATTTTTTTGTCATTTGTCTCCGCCAGCTGGCGAATTTTAGCTTTTAGAAAATTTTAACATTCTTAATTTTGCATTTCATTAGAAATTAGAAATTAGAAATTATATTTTACTCCTCTCCCTTATAGCTCCCCCCAGTGTCAACAATTAAAGTTAATTCGGAAAGTTTGGCTTGTCGAATAGAAGGTTTTATTATAATTGGTTCAATTTTTTTAAGTTCAACAACTTTTTTGATTTGTTTATAATTTAATTTTTCTTTTTTCCAAATTCTTAACGCTGGTTTTCTTAAAGTTTTAATAAAAGCTATTAAAAAAATATGAAAAAGTTGTCCGTTTGGTTTATAAAACGCAAAAAGAGAAATAGTTCCTAAAATAATCACCGCTTCCAATAAAAATAAACTAAAATCGGATAATTTATAACAAATAAAAATTAAAAACGCGGCCAATAAAAAAAGAACAAACTGACGAGTAGTTATTGGTCCAATAATTTTATTTTCAACGCTAATAAATTGTGGAACAGCAAATTGATTCACAAACAATAGCAACCAGTAACCCGTAACGAGTAACTAGTAATAAATAATGTAAAATGCAAAGTTTTAAAATATAAGAATTTTTAATTTTTAATTTTGTAATTTTTAAATAATGCTTAAATTTTTAATTTTTAAATAATGAATTTCTTACTAAAAATTTTTTAAAATTAGGACATTAATTCGCCAACTATCGGATATAAAATTAAAAATTATAAAATTTTATTTTAAATTATTAACTTTAAATTTTTAACTTTAACTTTAAACTTTAAACTTTTAACTTTTAACTTTTTAGAATCTTAATCTCCTATTTAAATCTGTGATTGCTTCGAATTCATCTATGGTTAAAGTTAATAAATTATTATTAATTCTTTCATCAATCACCTTGGAAATTGGAATATTTTTTTCTAAGCTGGCTCTGCCTATTTCTAAATATAATTTATTTATTTCTGAATTTTGCCAAGCCTTAATACCTTCCGCTTTTTTAAATAAAGAATCTTTTTCTAAAATATTTATTTTTTCTTCTATCCCTTGAATGCTTTCTTGAGCGGTATTGCCTAATTTTCTAAATTCATTTAATGAAAAATTTTTTAATTCTTCTATCGGACCCATTAATTTAGAAGTAAATTTGATACTTTCTGTTTTTGGTTTTAGAGATTTAAAAATTGGACGCCTTAAATTAGCTTGTAGCTTGTAGCTTGTAGCTTGTAGTTGTGTTGTTGTGTCAGCCAAGGGTTGCTCGGCTTTGAGCTGATTTTTTTGTCTTTTTGTTTTGATCATTTCCCACATTTCTTCTTGTCTTTTATTTACCCCGTTAGAAAGCCCTATTTCTTGAGACGGAAATGACAAATTCTCACTCTTTCTAATGGGGTCCACCCCATTAGAAATTTTTTCATCTTTAATTAAAATTTCTTCTTCTGGTTCTTCTTCGGAAGAAATTTTTAAATAATTTACTAAAAAAATTACTTCTTTAGGTTCAATTTTTTCTTTTTTTACTCCATCTTTTAAAACAAGAAACAATTCTTTTTTAAATCCATTTCTTTCTAAAATCGGCAAACTAATTATTTTTAATTTAATTTTTTCTAAAATATCTTCTTGGGAAAATTTTAAAATTTCTTTTAAATTTTTTCTAAAAAAATTTAAAATTTCCAATTCTGAAAGCAAAGAAAAAGTTAAAAATTTTAATTTTATCAATAAAGGCGAATATAATT
>JACQWZ010000090.1 GCA_016209005.1 Candidatus Kuenenbacteria bacterium | reverse complement strand
TTTGTCCCCTTTGATAGCAGCTAAAGCCACTTGGGCTTTTTCAAGAGGAGTAAATGTTCTTGGTTGTTTCATAGATTTCTATCATACCATTTGTATCTCATTTTGCAAAAATAACTGTCTAGATTTATGGGACCATTATATAATAAGCAAGCGGGAAATAGTAGAGAATGTTTGTAAAGCTAATGACGGCTGGTGACCAAAGCCAATATATTCTACTTTTTTGCCCAACTGTTTAATTTTTTGCATAGCTGGAATTAAATCTGTATCCGAAGAAATAATAATAGCCTCATCATATAAATTTTCATAAGCGCCAACTAATAAATCTGTGGCAATTTTAACATCCACGCCTTTCTCATGATAAACATCATTATTTTTCATTAAATATCCTTTACTAATAATAAAATTTTGTTTTTTGGATTTTAAGAAATTAAAAAGATTAATCTGCGCTTGACGCATTTTTTGACCTTTTTGATCATCGGGTTTAGCTCTTATTGCGCCAACATAATAACTGGCGCCAATAATTATTCTTTCTCGCGCCAACCAATTTATAAATCCGCGATAATCAAAACGACTTAAATTTTTAAAATTAAGCGACTTCATTTTAAAATAAAAATTACTGCCATCTATAAAAATTGAAACTCTTATTTTGTTTTTGGTCATAAAATTATACAATAATTATAAAACCCGCTGTGTTTCGATTACTCGAAATCAGAGCGGGCGTTTTTAGATAATTTAAGTTTAGCACATTTAAAAATGATGTCAATTCGTAAATTGTGGATAATTTTTTTTGATATTTTTTTAATTGCATAGTTTATTTATTCTTAAAATCTAAAGCAATTTTTACACTTTTTTCTTTCATAAAATTATTTAAACAATTCAAACTCCTTTGTCATTTCTTCCACAACAGATTTTTTGCCGAAAATTAGAACGCCTAAATATTCAATATCTTTTTGATTTTTTTCTTTTGTGATGTCAATAATTTTTTTATCATTAGTGGTTTCCAACATTTCTCTTGTAAATTCGGCTATTTCCAAATTTTTTTCTTTGGCAATTTTAATTAAATTTAAAATTTCATTTTTAGATTCAATCCGCTTTATTATAATGGCGTGTTGAATATTTAACTTTATAGCCTGCTCGTCTTTGGTAATTATGCTATCTTGATAAAATAATTCTCTGCCTTGTCTGGCGCCAAAGGCGGCATTCAGATGAGCAATAGTATTCATTTCTTCCCAGGCTTTAAATTTAATTCTTTATTAATAATAGCTACGGCAATTTTGGTTTCTTTTGATTTTTTTATTGTTAATTGTTGATTGTTATCTGTTAATTGATTTTTTAATTTCATCAACGGGAAAATTTGGCATTCCCTACTTGTTTTATTCATTAAAAAAGAAAAAACCCGTTCGCTCATTCCAAAACCACAAACAGGTGGCATACCATATTCCATTGCTTCAACAAAATCATAATCATACATTTGTGCTTCTTCGTCTCCGGCTTCTTTTAATTTTTGCTGCTCTTTAAATCTTTGAGCCTGATCAACTGGATCATTAAGCTCGCTATAACCATTGCCTAATTCTGTTCCAGCGATAATTGGTTGAAATCGCTGAGTAATTTCTGGATTGTGTTCGTTTTTTTTAGCTAATGGCGAAATTGCAATCGGCACGCCAGTTAAAAATCCTGGTCCAGCTATTTGTTTTCTGCAATATTTCCATAAATTATCAATCGCTCGAGTGATATTAAATCCTTTTGTGTCATATTTTATATTGAGTTCTTTTAATTTTTCTTCAATTTTTTTTATATTTGTTTTTAAAATATCAATGCCAGTATATTTTTTCACAGTTTCTCTATAATCATAAATTTCCCATTTTTTATCTAAATCAATATCAAACTCGCCAATTTTAAATTTTAAAGTACCGAAAACTTCTTGAGCGACATTTTTAAATAATTCTTCAACTAATTTCATTCCCATTTTATAATCAACGTAAGCCCAATAAAATTCCATTTGAGTATAATCTTGCAAATGTTCGGCATCCATTCCTTCGTTTCTAAATTGCCGACCAATTTCAAAAGTTTTTTCAAAGCCCGCAATCATCAATCTTTTTTGCCATAATTCGCCCATAGAAATTCTTAAATAAACATCAATATCTAAAGCATTATGATGGGTTAAAAATGGACGAGCATCAGCGCCTCCAGTAACATTTTCTAAAATAGGAGTCTCCACTTCTAAAAATCCTTTTTTAATTAAAAAAGCGCGAACTGTATTCCAAAATTTCGCTTTTTTTTCTATCATTTCACGCACCTCTGGATTAAACAAAATGTCCAAATATCTTTTTCGCAATTTTTCTTCCTCATCTTGAATGCCATGCCACTTTTCTGGCAATGGTCTTAACGCTTTTGAAATTAATTTAAAACTATTTATCAAAAGTGTTTTTTCTTCTCTTTTAGTTAAAAATAAAGTTCCCTCAACTTCAATAAAATCTCCAATATCAATTAAATCTTTTAAAAAATTATAATCAAATGGCTTATTAGAAAGAACATCTTTTCTGAAAAAAAGTTGAATTTTTTCTTTTTCATCTTCTAAATGCGCAAAACAAGATCCGCCATGCAACCTAATACTTCTCAATCGTCCAACTAAAATAATTTTAGTTTCGTTTTTAAATAATTGATCAAAATTATCCAAGACTTTTTTAATACTATGCGTTCTTTTAACACTAGCTGGATATGGATTAATATTTTGAGAAATAATTTTTTTTAATTTCTCCAATCGTGTTTCTTGTTCAGTTAGCATAAAAACAATAAATATGGAGCATATCGGATTCGAACCGATGATCTCCTGCTTGCAAAGCAGGCGCTCTACCAACTGAGCCAATGCCCCTTACAAAAAAAAAACAAAGAAAAAAGAAAAAGTTTTTCGTGTTTTTGTGTTTTTGTGTTTTTTTGTTTATCTAAATCCCCCAAAAAGCGGACCGATTATTTTTAAAACCATTAGCTTTAAAAGTCCAGTCATGGTTAAAAACCCAAGAAAACAAAATAAAAATCCCAATAATTTAAAAAACAATCTAGTCCCTCCTTCAGATCCGAGCCATTTTTCCGCCCAAGCTATACTTCCGCAAAATTGAAGAAACCATTCTGTTTTTATGACCAATAAAAAACCAAAACCGACCATTAATAAACCAATAATAATTGTTTGCATAAAATAGACAAAAATTTTAAGAAAAATTTAAAAAATTTTAGATTTTAAATTAAAGAAATTTATAATTTCAGGACTTACGCAGTTTAATCAAAAAATGGCTAAAGTTAGCGAAAATTGAATTTTTGTTAATTTTTCATTTTTAGCTAATATTAGCCAAATGCACATTAATAGTGCGTAACTCCTGAATTTATAAATATATTAAGTCAAGTTTTTTTGGAATATGGTAAAAATTTAAGATTATTTTATTCGGCAATATCAATTATTTTGTAATACAAATTATATGACATAAGTATCATCTTTTTCTTTTCCGCGCCTTAAAATCGAT
>JACQWZ010000089.1 GCA_016209005.1 Candidatus Kuenenbacteria bacterium | reverse complement strand
TGTAAAAAACAATCGCATATAACAATTGTATCACAAAAAAAGGTCGAAATTTTTAAAAAATCATCTGCTCCTTTGGCAACATTTTTAGTTGCAGAGCCGATGAAAGTTCGGCAACATTCCTTAATTGCTTGACACGATTTTTTGTCATTTGGATTTTGGATTTGATTTGACATTTGAAATTTCAGGACTTACGCAGTTTAATCAAAAAATGGCTAAAGTTAGCGAAAATTGAATTTTTGTTAATTTTTCATTTTTAGCTAATATTAGCCAAATGCACATTAATAGTGCGTAACTCCTGAATTTGTCATTTGTCATTATTTAAATATTTCCTCCCTTTCAATTTCTCCGGCAGATATTCCTGCTTTTCTTTGTAATTAAAATCAGGGCTGTATTTATAATTTTTGCCATAATCTAAATCCTTCATCAATTTAGTCGGTGCGTTTCTGATGTGCAAAGGCACTGGCAAATTGCCATATTGCTCAACATCTTTTTTAGCTTTTTCATAAGCAATATAAAGCTCGTTTGATTTTTTGCATTTTGTCAAATAAACAACTGCTTGGGCTAAAATAACATTGCATTCCGGCATACCAATAAAATGACAGGCGTTATAAGCTGCCACTGTTTGCTCTAAGGCGCGAGAGTTTGCCAAACCAATATCTTCACTGGCAAAACGGACTAATCTACGCGCGACATACAAAGGATCTTCACCAGCTTCAAGCATTCTGGCTAACCAATATAGAGCGGCATTGGCATCGAAGCCGCGCATTGATTTATGCAAAGCTGAAATAATATTGTAATGCTCGTCTCCGTCTTTGTCGTAAAGCAAATACGATTTTTGAAACGCTTCTTTTATAATTTCAAAAGTAATTTCAGGAAAAATCCCTCCAACCCTCCCTCGACAAGCTCGGGACAGGCTCTTTATCAAGGGGAAAGTAACGTATTCCAAAACATTTAAAGCAATTCTTGCGTCGCCATTTGACATTTGGGCAATTTTTTTTAAAACATCTTCTTTAATTTTTAAATTCAAATTCCCCAATCCTTTTTCTTTATTTTTTATAGTTTTATTTAAAATTTCAATAAGACATTCTTCACTTAATTGTTTTAAAATAAAAACTCGGCATCTTGAAAGCAATGCCGAGCGAACTTCAAAACTTGGATTTTCAGTTGTCGCGCCGATCAAAGTGATAATTCCTTTTTCAACATAAGGCAAAAGTCCGTCTTGTTGAGTTTTATTCCAGCGATGAATTTCATCAATAAATAAAATTGTTTTTTTATTAAATTCTCTACGTTTTTCCGCGCCAGCAATAGTTCTACGTAATTCCGCGACTCCGCTGCTTACAGCGGAGAATTGAACAAAGTCTGATTTTGTTTGCTTGGCAATAATATTCGCCAAAGTGGTTTTACCGCTGCCCGGCGGTCCCCAAAAAATCATTGAACACAGTTTGTCTTCTTTTATTGCCTGATTTAACATTTTATCTTGCCCCAAAATTTCATCCTGCCCCAAAAAATCTTCCAGTGTCTCTGGTCTCATTCTATCCGCCAATGGCGATTTATTTTTTTGCATAAAATTTAAAATTCAGGAGTTACGCACTATTAATGTGCATTTGGCTAATATTAGCTAAAAATGAAAAATTAACAAAAATTCAATTTTCGCTAACTTTAGCCATTTTTTGATTAAACTGCGTAAGTCCTGAAATTAAAAAATAATTTTTTTACTCCCATACACTGTAGTATGGGAGTAAAATTTTTATTTTACATATCTCGCAAAAACATTGCAAGCACCTTCGATGGATACCATACAGGGACCGATTGGATTTTCTGGGGCGCAGATTTTTTTGAACAAAGGGCATTGTTTTGGGGTTTTAAGTCCGCGAATTATTTCGTGGCATATGCAATTAGTTGGTTTTTGAGAAAAAGAAAAATCTATTTGATCTAAAATTTTTTTATATTTTATTTTAGCGTCAAATTTTTGATATAATTTTTTAATTTTAAAACCAGACTTTGGAATTATTCCAAATCCTCGCCAATTTCCATCACCTAAATCAAAAACATCAAAAATTTCTTGCATAGCTTTTTGGTTACCTTGTTCTCTTACAGATCTAAGATATTCATTTTCAACAACAGCTTGATTATTTAAAATTTGTTTTAATAACATAAATATTGCCAGCAAAATATCTTCGGCCTCAAATCCAGCAATCACTTGCGGGACTTTCATTGATTTAAATGGCTTTGATCCAATAATAGTCGCGATATGTCCCGGACAAATATATCCGTCAATTTTTAATTCCCCAATTTTAAGAAGAGCTTGCATCGCAGGCAAAAAAGATTTATGAATGGAATAAACAGTCAAGCCCTTTTTAATCGCGTAAGCGGTCATTGGTGTTGTTGTTTCAAATCCCAAGCCAAAAAAAACCAAATCTGAATATTTTTTTTGAATATTTAAAGCCTCTTCAATAGAATAAACGGCAAAAACTTTCGCGCCCTTTTCTCGCGCTTGATCTAAACTGCCATAATATCCAGGCACTCGCATCATATCGCCATAAGTAGCAACTGGAATATCAGCAAGCGCCAAATTTACAATCGCGTCAATATCTTCCTGGCTGGTAACACAAACAGGGCATCCTGGCCCTGTTGTTAAATTTATATTTTTTGGCATTAATTCTTTTAAACCATATTTTGCCACCGCTTGCGTATGCGTGCCGCAAACCTCCATAAGAAAAATGTCTCTTCTTATTTTCCCAGCAATTTCATTAATTTTTTTTATTATGTTTTCCATAATTAAAAGCGCTTGTCTTTTGCTTCTTTTTTATTCATTTTTTGAATAGCAAAACCAGTATGCACGATAACATAATCGCGCTTTTTTGCGTCTGGCGTTAATAAAATATTAACTTCTTTTTTAATACCATTAAAATCAACCATTGCAAAATCGCCATTGATGGAAATAATTTTTCCCGGAAAAGCTAAGCACATAAAATAGGCAAAAATTTTATCCCTCACCTTTTGGATTTTTTTAACTATTTTTTAAAAATAATTAAGGGATTAAGTAGAAATAACTTCCTTTAAATTTCCTTTTGTGCTATGATTATGTCATGGCAAACTCAAAAACTAAAACAATTAAAATTATCAAGCAAAAATTTGAGGAAATTTCTTTTTACTTAAATGAAAAAACTAAACG
>JACQWZ010000070.1 GCA_016209005.1 Candidatus Kuenenbacteria bacterium | reverse complement strand
TCTTGTAAAAAACAATCGCATATAACAATTGTATCACAAAAAAAGGTCGAAATTTTTAAAAAATCATCTGCTCCTTTGGCAACATTTTTAGTTGCAGAGCCGATGAAAGTTCGGCAACATTCCTTAATTGCTTGACACGGGCTCGGGTCAAAATTTACTTCAAGAGATGGAGGATCTATTAAAACTAAGAAATTATAGTCCCAAAACTATAAAAAGTTATTTATTTTATACGCGCGAATTTTTGTTGTTTGTAAAAGAAAAAAATATTTTGAACAAAGACGAAGCGATAAAACAATTTTTATTAAACAAACAGCAAAAAGGACAATCATCGTAGACTATCAATTTAGCGCTTAACGCAATTAAATTTTTTTATCGAGAAGTTATAAAAGCGCAAGATAAAATTGATTTAAAATTTGCAAAAAGAAATAAACGATTGCCAGTTATATTATCACGATTAGAAATTGAAAAAATCATTCAGAACATTAGCAACACTAAACATTATCTTGCTATTTCCTTGGCATATGGCGCTGGTTTGCGCGTAAGTGAAATTGTAAATATCAGGACTTACGCAGTTTAATTAAAAAATGGCTAAAGTTAGCGAAAATTGAATTTTTGTTAATTTTTCATTTTTAGCTAATATTAGCCAAATACACATTAATAGTGCGTAACTCCTGAATATGCGTGTTAAAGATATAAATATTGCGGAATTGACTATCTATATTAAAGAAGCAAAAGGCAAAAAAGATCGTCTCACAATATTTCCAGAAAAAATAAGCGTTGATATTAAAAATCTTATAGCAGGCAAACAAGGAAATGATTTTGTTTTTGAAAGCAATAGAGTCGGGAAGTTGACAACAACATCATTACAAAAAATTTTTCAAAAAGCACTTCTTAAATCAGGCATTCAAAAAGACGCGACATTTCATTCTCTCCGCCACAGTTTTGCAACGCATTTATTAGAAAATGGCGTTGATATACGATATGTCCAAGAACTGTTAGGTCATCAAAATATTAGAACAACCCAAATTTACACGCATGTCACCAACCCGAGTTTAAAAAATATAAAAAGTCCTTTATAATTAAATTACAAAAAATAGCATTTTAACTACTCATAACCCCATTTGTCATTGCGAGCTTTGTATTCAAAGCGAAGCAATCTCTGTCAAATTACATGTGCATACGTCTTTTAATTATAGATTGCTTCGTCGCTGAGTACAGCTCCTCGCAATGACGAGGTTTTTTTCTATTCATTATTTTTACAATAACATTAGATAGGGAGCAGTTACCATTTTAGTTACCATTTTAAAATTTGCATTTTCAGGACTTACGCAGTTTAATCAAAAAATGGCTAAAGTTAGCGAAAATTGAATTTTTGTTAATTTTTCATTTTTAGCTAATATTAGCCAAATGCACATTAATAGTGCGTAACTCCTGAATTTTGTGATAGACTGTATATGTATATGTTTGTTTATAATTTTTCACCTATGAAGTATCAGTTACTTAGAAGGTGATTAACTTTTGGATAAAATTTTCAATTTTCAATTTTCAATAAATTTTTAATGATTTAATTTTCAAACAAATTTTAATCCAAAATGTTTTAAATTTTGTGCTTTGATCCGCCAGCTGGCAGATTGGGATTTATAATTTTGAATTTTGAATTGTCATTTTGATCCCTCGATTTCACTCGGGACAAGCTTTTAATTTTTGATTTTTGCATTTTTTTATGTTGCCTGTCGAAATTTTTAAAAAAATTATAGAAAAAGAAAAAATAGTCCCTAAAGATAAAATGTTAGAAATAGAAAAAGAAATAAAAGAAAAAAATATTGCTTTAGAAGAATATTGTTTAAGCAAAGGGATTATTGAAGAAGATTCTTTTTATGAAAAAGCGGCTTCTTATTTAGAGGTTCCTTTTATTGATCTTAAAAAACAAATTATCCCTTATGATGTTTTAACTTTAATTTCCGAACCAATCGCCCAAACTTATAAAATTATTTTTTTTAAAAAAGAAAAAGACGGTTTAAGTATAGCGACATTGGATCCGCAAAACTTGCAAATTTTTGAATTTATTAAAAGAAAAATAGATCTTCCGCTTAAAATATATTTAGCCACTCCTTCCAGTGTTAAAAAAGCTTTGCAACAATATCATGTTGGACTTAAAGCTGAATTAACTAAAATTACCACAAAAGAAGAAACTGGCGCTGAACTGCAAAAAATAGGATCTGATTTGCCAATAATTAGAATTGTGGACACATTGATAGAATACGCTATTTTTCAAAACGCTTCTGATATTCATATTGAACCAGCTGAAAAGGAAATGTCTATTAGGTATCGAATTGATGGAATTTTAAAAGATGTGATGAGTTTGCCCAAAGATATTCAAACAGGAATTATCGCCCGCATTAAAATTTTATCCAATTTAAAATTAGACGAACATCGATTGCCTCAAGATGGAAGATTTAAAATTAGCAATGAAAATTATAAAATTTCTTTTCGAGTTTCTATTCTCCCAACTTTTCATGGAGAAAAAATAGTTTTAAGACTTTTAAGTGAAAGTTCTGGAATATTATCTTTAGAACAGCTTGGTTTTCAGCCAGAAGTTTTTTTAACTGTTAAAAAAAATATAAAAAAACCGCATGGAATAATTTTTGTCACTGGTCCGACAGGTTCTGGAAAAACCACAACTTTATACACAATAATGAATATTCTCAACACTCCCCAAGTCAATATTTCCACAATCGAAGATCCTATTGAATATCACATGCCTCGAATTAATCAAAGTCAAGTCGCGCCTAAAATTGGCTTTACTTTTGCCAAAGCTCTTCGCGCTCTTTTAAGGCAAGATCCAAATATTATAATGGTTGGGGAAATTAGAGATCAAGAAACAGCTGAAATAGCGACTCACGCGGCAATGACCGGACATTTAGTGCTTTCCACTTTGCATACTAATGACGCAATCACTTCTTTGCCTCGACTGATTGATATGGGAGTTCCGTCTTTTTTAGTTGTCGGAACTTGCAATCTTATTATTGCTCAACGTTTAGTCCGTAAAATTTGCAAACACTGCAAACAGAGTTATAAATTAAGCAAAGATCAAATTGACGCGTTTCAAAAAGAATTTAATCTCGATTCTATCACTGAAATTTTAATTGAAAAAAAGAAAATTCTTAAGGGTCAAGACCTTAGCGCTTTATCTTTTTATAAAGGAATAGGCTGTCGTCAATGCGATAATAATGGATATAAAGGAAGATTGGGAATTTTTGAAGTGTTAGAAATGACACCCGAACTTTCCGCTCTAATTATGCGCAAAGTCACCATTGAACAGATTAAAGAATTTACTAAAAAACAAAAAATGATCACAATGGTTGAAGATGGATTTATTAAAGCGTTAGATGGCATTACAACTATTGAAGAAATAATAAGAGTGACAAAAGACTAAAATTAGCTTGTAGCTTCTTAGCTTGTAGCTTTTTAGATTTTAGATTTTAGATTTTAGATTTTTAATTGTCATTTTTAACTTTGAGATTTACATTTTACATTACATTCAAAATCGGGGACAGTCCTTAAAAACCGTGTCAAGCAATTAAGGAATGTTGCCGAACTTTCATCGGCTCTGCAACTAAAAATGTTGCCAAAGGAGCAGATGATTTTTTAAAAATTTCGACCTTTTTTTGTGATACAATTGTTATATGCGATTGTTTTTTAC
>JACQWZ010000078.1 GCA_016209005.1 Candidatus Kuenenbacteria bacterium | reverse complement strand
TCTTAGAAAATATCTTAGAGAACCATTTATGCCATTGCCAATAAATTCTCTTAAGCCTCGATATTTAGGTTTATCGAAAAGCTAATTTACTATAGACATAGATTTAACTTTAAAATCACGCTAAAACAGCCTGATTCTGGATTATTATTTATATTTTTATCTCATTTATTGTAAATGTGCGTAAGTCCTGATTTTATAATTCACCCTAATTAGATTAATTTATTTTAATGTTTTTCGTGTTTTATTGTTTTATTGTTTTATTTTTAATAATATGCTAAACTAAAAATAATTAAAAGATTAATTTTATTTTTTTTATTTTGCATTGTCATTTTTGCGTTTTGCATTTTGATTTTTGCGTTTATTTTATTATGTTAGACAAAAAAACAAAGGACAAAATTATTGAAAAGTTCGCTGTTCATAAAGGAGATACAGGCTCAACTGAAGTTCAAGTTGCCATTTTAACAAAAGAAATTGAAGAATTAACCAAGCACTTGAAAGCAAACAAACATGATTTTTCTTCTAGATATGGTCTATTTAAAAAAATAGGCCAACGAAGAAATTTGTTAAAATATTTACAAAAAGAAAATCCAAAAAGTTTTAAAAAACTAACCGAAGATTTAAAATTATAATTTATGATTAAACACAAAGAACAACGAGTTGGAGTATTTGTCGATGTGCAAAATATGTATCATTCGGCTAGAAATTTATACCAAGCCAGAGTAAATTTTGATAAAATTTTAGAAATAGCCATAGCCGAAAGAAAATTAATTCGAGCAATCGCTTATGTTATTAAATCGCAAGCCATTGAAGAGCAAGGATTTTTTGACGCCCTGCAAAAACAAGGATTTGAATTAAAAGTGAAAAACTTGCAAATTTTTCTTGGCGGAGAAAAAAAGGCTGACTGGGATGTTGGGTTGGCGATTGACAGCGTTAAATTAGCCGATCGCTTGGATGTTGTTATTTTAGTGACTGGCGATGGAGATTTTTGTCCATTAATTACTTATTTAAAAGAAAATAAAGGATGTCAAGTGGAGGTTATGGCTTTTTCAGAAACAACTTCTAGTAAGTTAATTGAATTAGCCGATGATTTTATTGATTTAAGTAAAAATAAAGAACTTTTAATTTTAAACTTTTAACTTATTTTATTAGTGTTAATTCGTGTTTAGTAAATTAGTGGTTGACCCTGTTAAATCCAGCAAAGCTGGTGCGAAGCAATTTAACAGGGTTGACCTACTCATTATTTATTTTCTAAATTAATTTTCTAAAAAGCTAAGAAGTTATAGGCTAATAAATTATGGAAAAGGAAAAAAATAAATCAAACGAATACAAGGCCGACCAAATTATTGTGCTTGAAGGACTTGATCCGGTAAAAAAAAGGCCGGGAATGTATATTGGAAGCACTGGATCGACCGGACTGCATCATTTAATTTGGGAAACGGTTGATAACGCCATTGATGAAGTAATGGCGGGTTTTTGTGATAAAATTATTGTTGAATTATTGCCAGAAAATAAAATTAGAGTTACTGATAATGGTCGAGGAATTCCGGTTGATATTCATAAATCAACAGGAAAATCGGCCTTAGAGGTGGTAATGACCAAACTTCACGCCGGAGGAAAATTTGGTCCAAAAGGAGGATATAAAGTTTCTGGAGGATTGCACGGCGTCGGAATTTCAGTGGTTAACGCCTTATCTAAATGGATGCAAGCCGAAGTTCATCGCGACGGAAAAATTTATCTTCAAGAATATAAACGAGGCGTTCCTCAAAAAGATGTAAAAATGACAGGAAAATTAATAATTCCAAAAGATTCTGAAACGATTTTTCCAACCGGAACAATAATGACTTTTCAGCCAGATTTAAAAGTTTTTAAAAAAATTTCTTTTGATTGGGAAATAATTTTATCTCATCTTCGCCAACAAGCCTACTTAACAAAAGGCGTTAAAATTATTGTTATTGATGAACGAGACGATAAACAACCTCCTTTCAAATATCAATTTTATTTTGAAGGAGGAATCGCTTCTTATGTTAAACATTTAAATTATCACAAAGAGCCTAAACATGAATCGGTTTTTTATGTTGAAAAAGAAATTGACGAGATAAAAGTGGAAATAGCTTTGCAATATACAGACGAATATAAAGAAACGATTTTTAGTTTTGCGAATAATATTTTTACAATTGACGGGGGTATGCATTTGAATGGATTTAAAAACGCTCTAACAAAAGTTTTAAATAATTACGCCCGAAAACAAAATTTTTTAAAAGAAAAAGATGAAAATTTAACCAGCGAAGATGTGAGAGAAGGATTAACCGCGATTATAAGCGTAAAAATTAGCGAGCCTCAATTTGAAGGACAAACAAAAAATAAATTGGGAAATCCAGAGGTTCGTTCAATTGTGGATTTAATTTTTAATGAAACTTTTAACACTTTTTTAGAAGAACATCCGCGAGAAGCCGAACATATTTTAAATAAATGCATTTTGTCGGCTCAGGCACGTTTAGCCGCTCGTCAAGCGCGAGAATCGGTTTTAAGAAAAGGAGTTTTAGAAGGAATAACTTTGCCGGGAAAATTAGCCGACTGTTCAACCCGAGACGCTCAAAAAGCGGAAATTTTTATTGTTGAAGGAGATTCAGCCGGTGGATGTTTTGATGGTAATACAAAAATTGCATTAGCAGATGGAAGAAATCTTAATTTTAAAGAATTAATTAAAGAAGACAAGAAAGGTAAAAAAAATTATTGTTATACTATTAATTATAATGGAAATATAGAAATTGATTTAATAAAAAACCCCAGAATGACTAAAAAAAATACCGAGGTAATTAAAATAATTTTAGATAATGATGAAGAAATAATTTGTACTCTAGACCATAAATTTATGTTAAGAGATGGAAGTTATAAAATAGCCAAAGATTTGAAGAAAAAGAATTCTTTAATGCCTCTTTACAAAAAATATTCTAAAATAGAAAACAGAATAACTATTAAAGGATATGAAATGATTTTAGATCCTCAAAATTCAAAATGGATTTTTACTCATTTATTAGCCGATAAATATAATTTAAGAAAGAATATTTATTTAAAAGAAAAAGGCGACACTATTCATCACTCTGATTTTAACAAGTTAAATAATAATCCGAGCAATTTAATAAGAATGTCAAAGAGTGAACATCTTTTGCTTCATTCAAAAATTCTTAAGAAAACAATTCATCGAGAAGATGTAAAAAAAAAATTGAGACAACTTCATAAAACAAAAAAATTTCGCGAAAAAATTAAAAAAATAATGAATAATCCTAAAATAAAGAAAATATTAAGTGAAAAAGCTAAAAAGCAATGGCAAAATATAGAATATAAAAATTATATGGCTAAAAAGTTTTTGGAATTTTATAATAACAATGCGGAATACAGAAAAAAAAATAATGAACTTCTTAATGAAGCTCAAAAAAAATATTGGAATGAAGAAAAGAATAAAGAAAAACAGTCACAAAGAGTTAAAAATTATTTTGAAAAACATCCAGAAAAAAAAGAATGGCTTTCTAAAATTGCCAAAAAACAATGGAATAATCTAAGTTTGCAAAAATGGCGAATAGAAACAACAAAAAAACAATGGGATAAAGAATTTAGAAAAAAAAGAAAAGAAACTTATAACCAAACCTATTTAAGAAAAGCATTGGTAATTTTATCCTCAATTTATAACAAAAATAAATCTGTTGATATAAAAATTTATAATCAAATAAGAAAAGAAAAAAATGATAAAAGTCTTATTAGATATGAAACAATTTGCCAAAGATTTTTTAATAATGATGAAGTAAAATTTAAAGAAGCGATTTTAAATTATAATCATCGAATAAAAGCCATTGTTCCATTAAAAGAAAAAGTTGACGTTTATGATATTGAAGTATCCAACACTCATAATTTTGCTTTGGCTAGTGGCGTATTTGTTCATAATTCGGCAAAACAGGGTCGGGATCGAGAATTTCAAGCGATCTTGCCTTTGAGAGGAAAAATTTTAAATGTGGAAAAAGCGCGGTTGGATAAAATGTTTGCCAATAATGAAATTAAATCTTTGATTATCGCTTTGGGAACAAATATCGCCGAACAATTTAATTTAGAAAAATTAAGATATAATAAAATTGTCATTATGACTGACGCCGATGTTGATGGAGCGCATATTCGAACATTGCTTTTAACTTTATTTTATCGTTATTTTCCAGAATTAATTAACAAAGGACATCTCTATGTCGCTCAACCGCCACTTTATAGAATGCAAATTAACAAACAAATAAATTACACTTACTCTGAAGAAGAAAGAGAAGAAATTTTAAAAAAAGTCGGAGACAAATCTGTTGATATACAACGATATAAAGGTTTGGGAGAAATGAATCCGGAACAATTATGGGAAACAACAATGGATCCTAAACGCAGAGTGATTAAACAAATAACCATTGAAGATGTGGAAGCGGCGGATGAAATTTTTGATATTTTAATGGGAAGCGATGTCTTGCCCCGAAAACATTTCATTCAAACCCACGCCAAAAAGGTAAAGAATTTAGATATTTGAGAAACACAAAAACAAAAAAACACGAGAACAAAAAGATACAGAAAAATTTTAAATTTCTTTCTTGAGGTTCAACCTTTCCTAAAGTTGAACCTCTAAACATTGATTTTGTATTCTGTATTTTTATTTTTTTAATTTTACATTTTTATTATTCTGTCTAAAAAAATTGATTATCAAAAATTAGAAAAACAACTTAAACTTGAACGAAAAAGTTGTTGGGAAGTTTGGGATGAAAAAACTAAACAAACGGCTTTTAAATTTACCGAGGGTTATAAAAATTTTTTAAATCAATCAAAAACCGAATGTGAAGCCATGGCTACGAGTGTTAAATTGGCCAAACAAGCTGGGTTTTAAAAATATTACCACGACAAAATCACTTAAGGCGGGCGATAAAGTTTATTCGATTAATCGTGATAAAAGTTTATTTTTAGTAAAAATTGGAAAAAAATCTTTATCGCATGGTTTTAATATGATTATGTCTCACATTGATTCGCCACATTTGGATTTAAAAGTTATGCCTTTATATGAAGACGAGAGTTTGGCTTTTTTAAAGACTCATTATTATGGAAGCATTAAAAAATATCAATGGCCAACCATTGCTTTGGCTTTGCACGGTCAGGTTTATTTAGAAAACGGTAAAAAAGTAGAAATTAATATTGGTGAAAAAGATAACGATCCAATTTTTATGATTACTGATTTATTGCCTCATTTAGATAGAGGACTAAACAACAATAAAATTAAATCAAAAGAAATACAAGGCGAAGAATTAAATTTATTAGTCGGTTCAATATTTTATAATGCATTTCACTTTCTCACGATCGTATAATATTAAATACAGGAGTTACGCACTATTAATGTGCATTTGGCTAATATTAGCTAAAAATGAAAAATTAACAAAAATTCAATTTTCGCTAACTTTAGCCATTTTTTGATTAAACTGCGTAAGTCCTGAAATACCGACTTTTAATGTGGACCAATTATTTTACTTGACAAAATTTTAAAAAAAAGTAAAATAAAAACAAAATATGATATCTTATTATAAGATAAAAAAATAGAAAATATGAAAGAAATAAAAATATCTCAAATTTATGAAGTAATTTCTGTTTTAAAAAAGAAAATAAGAACAAGTGAAAATTATTGGCAATATATTTCAGAAACCAAGCATCCAGATTTAAAAAATAGATTAAAAGACGTTTTAGAAAGTTTAAATAAAGCAGATGAAGTATGGCAAAATCCTGAAGTAAAAAATTTTTATTTTTATTATCAAAAAATTAATAAACATTGGATTTGCGTTATCACGCGTCATTTAAATGGAGATGGTTTTATTGTAACGGCTTATTTAACAAGCAAGTCTAAAAGAAAGGGCAAGAAAATATGGCAAAAAAAATAAATAAAATTCAAATTTTTATAGATCCTTACGGCAACACTTTAAATTTATGGTGGGATGATCCTAAAAAATCTTGCGAAGCTCAAGAAGCGGAACATTCATGGGATGTAATTTGTTTAGATAAAAATAAAAAAGCGATTGGTCTGGAAAAACTTGGATTTTTCCCAGAAGAATTAGATCCAATTAAAAATCTTAAAACTCCAATTACGATTTTATTAAAAGAAGGTAAATATTTGAAAATTTAAAAATAGCTTTTTAAAAATTAAATAATTCGCTAAACAAATTAACAGACATACTTGTCTTAAAAAATTTCCCGCATTGATTCTTGTTTAATTTATTCTCATGTCTATGAATTACAACAAGCGATAATAAATCGGCTTGAGATATTAAAAAATGGAAAATAATATTTGAAAGACTAAAAAAACTATGGAAATTAAATTTTCATAGTTTTTTATTTTATAGAGATGTAATTATAATATTACTGCGTCTCTACTTTTTTTATTTTACTTATCTGCTACGTTTTTTCCATTTAATCAATTTTCCTGTGCATGAATTATACCAACCTTCTGAACGAGTACTAATATTTTTACAGATTTTTTGACAGTTTGCATTTATAACATTAAAATAATTATCTGAATAATCTTCAACCGATCCTACTCCAGTTCGATATCCAATGATATAAATTTTAACTTGGGTATTTATTGTATTTCCGATATTAACAGTCCAATCATAATATCCTGTATTTGGAATATTATTAACAATCCAATTTAATGAACCAGAACCAAATGAATAACCTACGGAAACTTTATCAATATCTTTTGAATAATCCCATTTAATTCTATAAACAGAACCGTTTACTAATTTCTCCCCGCCATTTGGCGAAATAATTTTAATAGAAGGTTTTATGATAGTTTTATATGTTTGTGTTTTTGTTTCATTTCCAGTAAAATCTTTTGCAATTGCATAATATTCAATTATAGTGCCAGCTGGAAAACTACCAATAGTTGTACTCATAGATGAATATATAGTATTACTTCCACTGCCCATACTCTTAGGCTCTGATCTTTTTCCTTTAGGATCTATAATTGTATAACTATTAGTATAAAAACTCATTAAATTATTATCCGATATTTGAGCGGTTAATTTAACTAGATCATTTGCATAAATCGTGCTTGGAGTTAAAAATATAGAAATTTTTGGAGCTGTTCTATCTATTCCAATATTTATTGCTGTTGATTCTCCCGTTAAACCAGCATAATCAGTGGCAATACATTTAATTTCATACATATTTTTTGCACCATATATTGTTGTATAAGTTTCATCTACTGATTTAGTATCCCACTGAATTCCTTCCACTTTGCGATTTGAATCATTTATTAAACGCCAAAAATTAGTTCCCATTATTTTATACATACATTCAACGTTTACTTTTTCCTGATCGTCATTTTCAATATCATATTTTAAAGTATATATGCTTTTAATATATGTAGCTGGATATAACTTATTTCCAGAAACGCTACTGTTTGGCGATGTTAATTTTATTTTTGGCGCTTCATTAATTTTAACTAATATTTCATCAGAAAATTCTCCTTCATTTTCCTTTATATCTACAGCCTTTACTTTAAAATAATATTGAATAGCGCCTTTTAAATTTTGGGCTATATAATTTGTGTCTTTAATTAATTCTTGATTTACTTTAAAATATTCCTCTCCTTGTTTTTGATAAACATTATATCCCGCTATATCATAAGTTCCTTTTTCAGCAGTTTGCCAATTTAAAATCGCTTGTAAATTTCCGGGTTTAAAAGAAAGATCAGTTACTTTAGAAGGATTAAACCAAAATTCTCTCATATAAATATCGCTTGTATTATTTTTATAACCTTCCCAAACTATTTTATTCTCATAAATAGCTATATTCCCAACATATTGACCACTTAAATTATTTGTAATTAAATTATTTGTAATTTGATATTCATTTTTTGTAGCTATATCATACATATAAATACCACTACTTGTATTATTTTTATAACCCTCCCAAACTATTTTATCTCCATAAATAGATAGATTACCTACATATTGACCACTTGAATTTCCACTAATTTTGCTTTCTTCATTAGTAGAAAGATTCTTCATATAAATACTATTTCCCCCATTTCTATAAT
>JACQWZ010000080.1 GCA_016209005.1 Candidatus Kuenenbacteria bacterium | reverse complement strand
AAAATGTTACTCATAACAGATTAGAAAAAGATTTTTCTGTTTTGATAAAAGATTGTTTGAAATATTTAAACCGGAATAAATTTAATTCTATAAAATTTGAAAATTTATTTTAGGGAAATTTAAAACAAAACCAGTATACACAAAATATTCTGACTCTCGCTCTCCTGTTTCAGTGTTAATTTTATAGGCATACAAGCAACCAGTACAACCACCATAATATACTATCACGCGATTTTCACCATCCCACTCCCATGAAGAAGTTTTAAAACTTCCTTTATATACTTCTTTAATGCTTTGTTTTGAAATATCCATAATCACCAAAGAAACATCTCTGCCGGCTGTTGGATAATCATAATGTTCATAATAAAATCCTAGTTTATTTTTTGACGGTGAAAATTGCAAATAATTTATCCAGCCTTTATTAAAAATCACTTTGCGTTGTTTATAACCGTCATTATATAACACTTGTTGGTATTCATCGTTAATTAATTTTTTTTTATTTAAATCAGAGTTTGGTATTTCTTTTATATTTATACCATTTTTTACTCTTTCTTCAACTTGATTATAAAATTGCTCAATAACCTTATCTGTAGTCTCATAATCTGGTGTACCATAAATTGTTGGATCATAAGGCGCTTTACTTACAGTATCATTTTTGTCTGGCTCAAAAACATAATATTTAGGTTCTATTAATACTAAAAAAGAGGATATTAAGATCCATGCTCCAAATAAAATAGCGATTGTTAAAAAAGTTTGTTTAAAAACTGTTTTCATAAGCGATGAAAAAACAAGGTGTTAATTTTTATTTTAAATGTTTTTTCGTTAGCCCAATAAGGAGTATCAATGCTTTCATCGTAATAATGATTGGCTCCATCGGTTGGGTCTTCTACTTCTCCTCTTATTATTTGACCAGCTATTTCATAACATTTCTTCCAAGATTTTCTGTCAGTTAAATTCTCGTCGCAAAAAGGATCTTCAATAAAAGGACGATTTGGATCTCCGATATTAAAAGCAGAATACTGTTTTTCTTTTGTAATAACTTTATAATAATTATCTCCCCACCCTGAATCTTCTACTCTGTTTCTAATTGTAGGTGAGCCAAAATCTAAATTTATTTTATATAAAACTGGCATCTTATCAGCCCAAAATTCAATATAATGCAATCCTAATTGGAGGTCTATTTTTATTGTTTTGCTTTGAGTTTCATTCTGAAAAAGTTTCTTAAAAATTAATCCAGCCCATTTTAATTATTTGTCTTTGCATAAAATCTAAAAATTAAATTATCTTTCATAATTCATAATTCAAAACTTCAATCCTCCTTCTCTTGCTCCATCGGCAACTGCTTTAACTCGACCGTGATATTTATATCCGCCTCGATCAAAAACCACTTGTTCTATTTTCTTTTTTAACGCTTTCTGAGCAATTAATTTCCCAACTTCATAAGCCTCTGTCATTTTTCCACCTAATTGATTTTTCTTTTCATCTTTTTTTTTTTTTTTTTTATTTGTATTTTGTATTTTGATCTTTTGGCTATCAGCCGCTACTAATGCGCGCCCTTTTGTGTCATCAACTAATTGAACATAAATTTGTTTATTGCTTCGAAAAACAGAAAATCGTGGCCTTTCATTTGTCCCTTTTATTTTAGCGCGAACTCGTCGATGTCGTCTCTCTTTTTTTTCTTGTTTTATTTTTTGTTGATTTTTCATAGAAAACATTAATTAGCTTTTTAGCTTCTTAGCTTGTAGCTTATTAGAAAATAATGAATTATTTAAATAAATGAACATTACCCCTAAAAAAATTAAAGGGCATTCTGTGTCTAAAAAGCTAAGAAGCTAAAAAGCTAATTCCTGTTTTATTTTCCTGTCGCTTTAGCCGCTTTGCCAGCTTTTCTTTTAATCACTTCGTCTAAATATTTTATTCCTTTACCTTTATATGGCTCTGGTTTTTTTATTTTACGAATTTTAGCGGCTGTTTCTCCGACTAATTGCTTGTCAATACCAGAAATTGTGATTATATTTTTTTCTATTTTTATATTAATGCTTTTTGGAATATTAAAATTTACTTGGTGTGAAAATCCAACATTTAAAATCAATTTATCTCCAGAAACTTCCGCTTTATATCCTAATCCATTGATTTCTAACTTTTTTTCAAATTCTTTGGTTACGCCTTCTATCATATTACTAATTAACCTTTGAAACAAGCCCCACAATGCCCGTTGTTTTTTATCCTTTGGTTTCTGAACGCTAACAAATAATTCTTTATCTTTTTGTTCAATTTTAACACTAGGATGAATTTTTTGATTTAATTCACCTTTTATTCCTTTAATAATAATATTCTGATTTTCTATTTTAACATTCACTCCTTCTGGAATATTAATTGGTTGTTTGCCGACCCTAGACATAAAAATCAATTAACAAAATACAATTAACAATTAACAATAAAAAATTATTTTATAATTCTTTTTTCGACTGTCTCTATTGATCTCCATAACATAGCTCCTATTTCTTCTGCTAAATTTATAGCATAATTATAATCTTTTTCTTCT
>JACQWZ010000079.1 GCA_016209005.1 Candidatus Kuenenbacteria bacterium | reverse complement strand
AAAAGCTAATTTACTATAGACATAGATTTAACTTTAAAATCACGCTAAAACAGCCTGATTCTGGTTTATTATTTATATTTTTATCTCATTTTATTGTAAATGTGCGTAAGTCCTGAAATTAGAAATTATTTTTTTTATTTTTGCATTTTTTCATAATTCATAATTCTTAATTCTTAATTCCCTTGAATTACGAAATGCGATTTTTGCGTCATTGCGAGGAGGCTTCCGACGAAGCAATCTTATAATTAAGCCTAAAATATAGATTGCTTCGGATGCACTCGCAATGACAAACATAGGTTATTTTGCGTTTCATAATTCAAGGTAATTCGTTTCCTCATTCTTCCCATTTTTTTACTTTTAGCGCTTCTTTTGCCGCTTTAACTTGGGCTTCTTGTTTAGACTCCCCTTCTCCTTTCGCTATTAAATTTTTATCTAAATAAACCCCGATTTGAAAATGTTTATCATGATCAGGTCCGCTTTCTTTTAAAACTTTATATGAAGGAGTTATTCTTTCTTTTTCTTGGGCAATTTCTTGAAATTTACTTTTTGGATCAATATAAGTTTTTTGGGCTAAAATTTCAGGAAGCTTCACTAAAAAATATTTTTCAATAAATTTTTTCGCTTTTTTATAATCTTGATCTAAATAAATTGATCCGATCAAAGCTTCTATCGCATTGGCTAAAATATAATATCTCGCTTTTCCTTTTGAATTTTCTCGGGCTTCCCCTTTGCTTAAATAAATATATTCATCTAAATCAAGTTCAGATGCCAATTCAGAAAGCATTTGAGAATTTACCAAACTCGCCCTTAAATTAGTTAATTTCCCTTCTGGTTTATCTGGATACATATTGTATAAAAATTCTGTCACCACCAATTCTAAAACCGCGTCGCCTAAAAATTCTAAACGTTCATTGTGTTTTAAATGAAACTTTGGATTTTCATTTAAATAAGATCGATGAATTAAGGCTTGTTTTAATAAGTCTTTATTTTTAAAATTAATATTTATTTTTTTCTCCAATTCAAATAAATTTTTTTTCATTTTTTTAATTTCAATAAAAATAAACAGATAAAAAAACACTCTTTTTCTCTTGTTTTGATATTTTATTTTTTACTTCTTCGGCATTTATTCAGCGCTTATTCCTTAATTTTTTTAATTCTATCTTCCGCGTTTATAAGAATAATACTATAACCAAAATCTTTAGGGTTTGATTTTTTTAAGGTTTTTAAATATATTTTTTCTTTTTCTATTATTTGTTTAAGTGTTTCCACATTATTTGTAGAAGAAATTATTTTTAGAATTTCTTCGATATATTTTTCTCTTTCTGATTTATTAATCATTTCTACTTGGGATAATTCATTTTTAGACATATTTTTTTAATTAAAAATTAAATTTTAAATTTAAACAGAAAGCTCGACTAAACTTTCTGTAATCACTATTTGTAATTTAAGATTCAAAATTATCTTTATAAAAAGCGCCTAAAACGCCATTAATAAATTTTCCCGAAGAATCTCCGCCAAATGTTTTTGCTAATTCTATGCTTTCATTTATCGCCACTTTTGGCGGAATTTCTAAAGAAAATTTAAGTTCATAAAATCCTATTCTTAAAATAACGCGATCAATAATTGTAATATTTTCTATCGGCCATTCTGGCGCGTATTTTTGAATGCATTCGTCTATTTCTTTTATATTTTCAATAATTCCATTTATTATTTTTTGTATAAAATCTTGATTATCAATTCCCGGAGCAAAATTTTTTAAATTATTATTTAAAATAGATGGAATTTGTTCATTTTTTTCCTTATTAAAATCCCACTGATAAAGAGTTTGCAAAATAATAGCTCGCGCTAAATGACGATTGGACATACATGAAATTATAAATTATAAATTATAAATTATAAATCAATAAATACAGAATTTAAAATTATGAAACTTAATTAATGACAAATTTTCAATAACAAATGACAAATCAAATCTAAAATTCAAATGACAAAAAAATAATTTTTGACATTTAGTCATTTGTCATTGATTTGACATTGGAAATTTATCATTTGACATTATTGCTGGTTACTTGTTACACGTTGCTATTCACTTTCTTTACAATCTCCCCTCTTATCTCTTTTTGTAATTTAATATTTTCTTTTAAAAAATTTTTAGCTGCTTCGCGACCGACGCCTAGTTTAATGGTTTTGAAAGAATAAGAATTTCCTGATTTAGAAATTACTTTATGCTCCACGCCTAAATCCAAGAGATCGCCAGAAATAGAAATTCCTTCATTATACATAATGTCAAACTCGCAAGTTTTAAAAGGAGCGGCTAATTTATTTTTTACTATTTTAGCTCTAACTAAATTACCAATAATTTTTTCCGCTTGTTTAATTTGAGTCGCTTTTCTCACTTCAATTCTAACCGAAGAATAAAATTTCAAAGCCATACCGCCGGTTGTCGTCTCTGGATTGCCAAAAAATACCCCTATTTTCATTCTTATTTGATTGATAAAAATTACCGCGGTTTTTGTTTTGCTAACAATAGCGGTTAATTTTCTTAAAGCTTGACTCATTAATCTCGCCTGCAAACCCATATGAGAATCCCCCATTTCTCCTTCTATTTCGGCTTTTGGCGTCAAAGCGGCAACAGAGTCAATAACAATTACATCTATCCCGTTGGAACGGACTAAAGTTTCAACAATTTCCAAGGCTTGCTCGCCAGTGTCTGGTTGAGAAATTAAAAGTTCATCAATGTTAACGCCTATTTTTTTGGCGTATTCTGGATCAAGGGCGTGTTCGGCGTCAACAAAAGCGGCGATTCCACCAAGTTTTTGAACTTCGGCAATTATATGTTGAGCCAAAGTTGTTTTTCCAGAAGATTCTAATCCAAAAATTTCTGTTACTCGTCCTCGTGGAACACCCATTATTCCCAAAGCAATATCTAAAGAAAGACATCCGGTTGGAATTGCTTCGACTTGCATCGCTCTGGCTTCGCCTAATTTCATAATTGATCCTTCGCCAAAACGTTGCTTAATTTGAGAAACCGCTTCAAAAGCAGCCTTCGTTTTATCTGATATTTTGTCTAATGTTTTTATTTCTTTTTGCATAAAATAAATTAGCTTTTTAGCTTCTTAGCTTCTTAGCTTTAAAATAAATAAAAAAATAAATAAAAAAATAAAATTTGCATCATATTACAAAGAAAAAATATTTTACATTTTGAGCTTTTTAAAAATTAAACTTTGTACAATGTATGCGTATATCTGATGTCCGAGCTTTGCGAGAACTTCTTGTGATAAATTTCTTGTCTCTCCAGAAACATTTTTTGCTAGCAAGTCATCATTACAGGCTTTTCCCAAATCTTGTAATAACTCTTTTGCTCTGTCCAATTATAATTAAATATCTTTATCCATAATTATTTGTTAAACAAGGTGATTTGTTCTTGTAAAAATTGTTTTATCCTTCGTTCTGCTAAATCGCAATAAGCCTTATTAATATCATAAGCAACATATTTCCTATTGGTTTTTAGCGCCGCGACACAAGCAGTCCCACTACCAACAAAAGGATCAAGAATAACATCATCTTCAAATGTATAAAGTTGGATTAAACAATACGGCAATTCTACTGGGAAGGGTGCAGGGTGTCCTACCTTTGAAGCCCGCTCCGCTGAAAATTTCCAAACACTTTTAGTAAATTCTAGAAATTCTTCTTTTGAAATAGTGCTTTTTCTTTTGTCTAGATTTGCACGAGTAAAAGTATCTTTACAAAAAACAAGAATATATTCATGAACATCTCGTAATACTGGGTTATTTGCTTTTAGATAAGTTCCCCAAGTTGTTGAAGAGCTTGCACTGCTTCCTTTATCCCAAAGTAATTCGCCTCTCATCAAAAAACCAATATCATGCATATCTTCAATGATATAACTATGAAGTGGTAGATAAGGCTTTCTGCCTAAATTAGCAATATTTATACAAGCTCTACCTCCGGGCACTAAAACCCTATATGTTTCTTTGAATATTCGTTTTAATAATTCTCTATATTCTTTAAGAGATAAATTGTCATCGTATACTTTACCGACATTATAAGGCGGTGAAGTGACCATTAAATGAACGCTATTATCCGGAAGTTCTGACATAGCTTCACTACTTTTATAAAAAACTTTGTTTATATTTCGTTGGTCAATCGGATTCTCAATATACTCAATATCTTTTCCATTATTTAATCCTTCATAAAGCTTGCTGTTATAAAATTTTGATGAGTCATGGTTAATTCGACCCGGCGCACCGAAAGCGCTGGTTTGCGTTCCGTTTTTTCTTTTGTTGTAAAAATTTTGTGTTCCCATAATTTATTTTTTTGATTGCCGTAAAAGTTTTAAAAATTTTAGTGCTTTTGTCTCGTAAGTAGTCTCTTTGTTTGCTATCTCAATAAGTTCTCCTAATCTTCCTCGTGTTTGCATACTATAGAAAAACTCTCTTTCTTCTTTCAAAAGATTAAGGGTATTTTGTTTTAATTCTTCATAGTCGTCAAACCTGTAGAATCCTTTATATGGTGTAGATTTTATGTTTTCGCTATTATTGTCTAGAGGGTTCGGATTTATTGACCAAAAACTTTGGATAATTCCATTTCTCTTTAAGTGGTCAACCTTTTCAGAATAACTTTTAGTTATGGGTGTATTGCCAATAACAGGACTTACGCAGTTTAATTAAAAAATGGCTAAAGTTAGCGAAAATTGAATTTTTGTTAATTTTTCATTTTTAGCTAATATTAGCCAAATGCACATTAATAGTGCGTAACTCCTGAATAATAATAATCAGGACTTTAGCCAAATGCACATTAATAGTGCGTAACTCCTGAATAATAATAATCAGGACTTACGCAGTTTAATCAAAAAATGGCTAAAGTTAGCGAAAATTGAATTTTTGTTAATTTTTCATTTTTAGCTAATATTAGCCAAATGCACATTAATAATGCGTAACTCCTGAATAATTGGAATTTTCGAAGCGGAAAAACTAGAAACGCGAATATTAATACTTTTGCCAATAGCTTTTAACATCGTGTCTGACCGTAAAAGTCCGGGATTACCTTGATGAGTTTTGTAGTCACCAATACATACTAAATCTTTATTCTTTGAAATAAATTCCCAATTCCATACTACCGACATTTTAACTTCAATAATCATTAAAATATTTTGCGGTTTTTGGATAACGTCTTTTGTTTTACAAATTGCAACATCAGCCGGTGATTGATTTGTTAATCCTATTTCTTCGGAGATAACTCCTTGAATAGAATAACCGCCAACAGCTTTTGCTATTTCGGAAAATAAGTCTGTGACCCATTTTTCTGTATAAGAACCAATGAGTGAATTTCGACTTTGTAAAGTTGTCTTTATACCGTCATAATTTTTTGGCCAATAGGCCAAATATTTTTTGTCTTTTGTTACATAGAAAAGTTGTTCTGGAGTAGCGAACTCAAGCGATTTTATAAAGAAATCTTTTTCTTGATTTTAATTCCAAAGTATTAGCATAGTCATTGTTGTTTATAAATTTAATTTATAGGTTATTATATATACGAACTTGTTGAATGTTCAAGTCCACGAACATAATTCACAGTTGATTTATTTAACAATAGTTATATTAAAATCCCAAAATTATTAAATAATTCCTTTCGGTTCTGCTACAAAATTTTTTAATTTCACAATAAGTCTATTATTTATTATAACACAATTTTAAAAACGTATAAATTTTAATAGACAAAATATTCTGACTCTCGCTTTCCTGTTTCAATGTTCATTTTATAGGTATATAGATTATTACGCGATTTTCATCGTCCCTCTCCTAGATTGCGACCCAATTTATATAATGTAAATCTTTATTGAGTAAGCTTAATATAATTCTCTTTGGCTTCTTGACCTTCACGAACTTTCATAACATAATCTTTATCTATTTGCCAAAAAGAATTATTATCAATATATTTATAATTTTTATAAAATATTGGTTCTATAACATCAATATCCACATCCTTAAAACTTCTAATCCCAGTACCTGAATTATGATAGATTCGAATGGTTTTGTTATTAAGCCATTCATATGAAGACATTTTAACATCATCAACCAGTAGTATTTTCTCGGTGATATTCTCTGGATTAAATAATTTTAAAGCCCAATATTTATCCCAATCACTTCCATATTCTTCAAATACATTTTGAACAAAAGCAATATACTGTTTATTAGGTGAAAATGTAAAGTGTGTTTTTTCGCCAGTAAAATCCTCATTGCTCGTAACTGCTGGGCGCTGATCTGCAATAGCAACATCTGCAATTTTTTGTTCTTGCTGTCTCAATAATCTTCTATCAACATTTTGGTCTTTTATAAAATTTAGGATAATAAATAAAAAAATAAAGAAAATTATTAAGCTTATTATAATCCAATAAAAACTGTTTTTTTTGTATACTTCTTTTAGCATATTAATTAGGACTCCAATAAAAATAAGTGTCGTCTATTTGTTTAAGAAACTTGCCATTAGGCACCACATTATTTATAAACCAGTCTTTTGATACGCCACGTCCATGAAAATGAGTGGCTGTGGTTGGATTTAATATTTTGCCAGACAATAAACTATTAGCTATTTCATAAGATTCGCGCCAAACCTCTAAACGAGACTGACTAGTATTTTGTAAAGGATTAATAATTTTATAAAAATTTGAGTCATTTGATTTAAATGGATCAAATTGACTGGGCTGTAAAATCACTTTATGAACAGTGTCAGGCCAAGTTTTGTTTTTAATTCTATTTAATACACTAACCCCAACCCAAATTTTAGCTTCTCTTGAGTAGGTGAGCCAAAATCTAAATTTATTTTATATAAAACTGGCATCTTATCAGCCCAAAATTCAATATAATGCAATCCTAATTGGAGGTCTATTTTTATTGTTTTGCTTTGAGTTTCATTCTGAAAAAGTTTCTTAAAAATTGATCCAGCCCATAGCCAGTTTTTATGAAAAAGAGAGAGTTTGTTTTCTTGAATTTTATTATTAATAATCAATTTTAAATCATCGCTATCTTTTAATCTCCATTTTGTTGTCGCTTCAACGCACAAAGATTTTAAAGGCAGATTAACTAAAATAAAAGTTGTCCATGGTCTTCTATCCCCATCTTCTGCTTGTTGGTTAATATCTAAATTAATGTCAGAAATTTTGTCACCTGTTAATTTTATTGACATCTCTTCTAAAAAAGGATTTTTGTCAGGAATAAATTTTATAAAATGTTTACTTTTGGAAAAATAAATTAAAAAATAAATTATTTTCTTAAGATTATGAAGTTTTCCGCCGGAAAAAGAAGCTGGCGAATTAAAATATCCCTCTTTTTTGTCTAACTTAGAAAACTTTCGACCATCTATTTCTATTCTTAAATCATCATCGTCTGTTTTATTTAATCCTATTTGTTTCTGACTTCTTGCTCGCGCTGAAATTTCAATAATATATAATCCTTCTTCTTGAACTTCAAATTCATAATCAAAAACTTCTAATATTTTTTTGTTAAATTTTTCTTGTTTAATTATTTGCATAGGAAATTTAATTAAATGGCTTAATTTACTTTCTAAATAAACACTTTTTGACACTTCTATTTACTAATTACTTATTATGGATTACTTATTTCTTAAGAGAATATCAAATTTTTAAAATTTATCAAGTATATTTTTTTTTACTAAAAATACATTTTCCTTATTTGCTATCTTTACCATACCCTCTGTAAACCCTACTTTGCTAAACAAAATAAAATTTTCTTTCCGTTTATCCTTATACCAATCCACCAACTTTGCCTTGCGTTTTAAATTTTCATAAATATTAACGCCGACCAATTTATTTGACCACTTACATTCACCAAAAAAAATTTCTTTGGTTTCTTCATTAATGCCAACTATGTCGATCTCTTCATTCCGATCCCACCACTTGCCAACTTTTTCTAAACGGCTATGTTTAAATAAAATATCAGGCAATAATTGGCGACAAGCTTGTTTATAGGCAACGGATGTTAATATTTGGAAGCTCTTATTATACTTCCGCAAAACTTCGCCATAACGACCGATTTCCAAATCGCTTTTGTAGGGATAAATATATTGGAACCAAAATCTTACAAAATTATCGTTAATTTGATAAAGCCCCTTGCGACCCTTGTCGGGATTTTCATCTGTGACAGGCACCTCCCGCTCTACAATCTGTAAACGATCTAAAATAATTAAATATTTGGCAATAATATTTTTTTCTAGTCCAGTATAATTAATAATTTCCCCTAGCTTGCGTTTACCCCATGATATTGCTCGCAAAATTGCTAAATAATTTTTAGGCTCCCTTAATTCTTCTTTAAGAATAAATTCAATTTCATTATGAAGATATTCAGTTGGCGGAAAAACTTTAGTTTTTATATTTTCCATCAAACTTTTATTCGCGTCAATTTCAACTAGATAGGCTGGGGTGCCGCCAGCAATGGCAAAAATTTCTAAAAATTCAGAAAATGACTTTTTTGGAAAAAACTTATGGGCGTCTTTAAATTGCATCGATTTAAGTAATAATTGACCAGTGCGTCGACCATAAAGAGGAGATTTATAAAGCAGAGCCTCGGACTCCATCATAGCCATACTTGAACCGGAAAGAATTAAAAAAATTTTCGTATTTTTTAAATATTGATCCCATCCTTTTTGAAATATTGAACTAACAGCATTATTGCCTTCCACTAAATAAGGGTATTCATCAATGGCAAAAATAAAACGTTTATTGATATTTTTTTTAATAAATTCAAAAACATCTATCCATTCACTAAAACCGTCTCGCGTTAAAGCTTCATTTTTAAACTTTTTTCCAAATAGCCTGCCTAATTCTCGTAATTATTCTTTTTCGTTCCGTTTATCGGCTAAAAAATAGATGCTATCTTTGCTCTCTAAAAATTGCTTTATTAGTTCTGTTTTGCCTACTCGCCGTTTTCCATAAATAATAAAAAAATGCGGTTTTTTTTCTTGCCACTTTTTATTTAACGATTTTAATTCAATGTCACGGTTAATAAATTGCATAATTTTTTTATAATAATTATACTGGTTTCGTTTTAGATTTCCCTTTTCTATGTTAATTTTTTATGTTAAAATGTAGATATAAAATAATTTTAATTTTTAACAAAAATTTATGTCTACAAAAATTAAACTTAC
>JACQWZ010000067.1 GCA_016209005.1 Candidatus Kuenenbacteria bacterium | reverse complement strand
TGATAATTCAAGCAGGTAGTGGTGTAACACATATTAGGTGGATGTTCCAGCCCCGCAGCCACTCAACTCTGTCGTTAGCTGAAAAAATATTTAACTGCATAAAATTATCCATTGACTCAATGCCTTGTTCGCAGCATAATATGCAAAAAGGAAAATTACATGGCAAACGAAAGAAAAACCGAACACATTGTCCGTTCACACTTTGAAAAATTCAATGACATTATCAACATTGAAGAACAGACATCGGACAATTCCAAGATTGATAAATTACTAAAGTCAGCTTCAAAAAAAGCAAGCGGAAAAGGCAGACCTGAGTTTTTAATTTCTTTCTCTGGTAATTCTGATTTGCTTATTGTTATTGAGTGCAAGGCAAACAATACGAAACATGAAAGTTCAAGCAAAGACAAATATGCAGAATTTGCAGTTGACGGGGCACTCTTATACTCTTCTTACTTATCAAAGGACTTTGATGTATTAGCCATTGCAGTAAGCGGAGAAACAAAACAGCAACTAAAAGTTTCACATTTTCTACAATTAAAAGGAGAGAGAAAACCAGTTTCAATATTTGGAGATAAGCTGCTTTCAGCCAACGATTACTTAGATGGTTATTTAAGAAGTCCTGAAAAATTTCGTCAGGACTACAACACCCTCTTAGAGTTCACAAAGGAACTGAACGAAACTTTACACTCTTATAAAATTTTAGAAAGTCAGCGTAGCTTATTAATCAGCTGCATTTTAATTGCTTTAGAAAACAAAGCATTTAAAGCTTCATATCCATTGTTTGGTTCAACAAACGAAAAAGACACACCCGAAGAAAAAAAGAAAAAAGTTGAAAACGCATCAAAAGAATTAGCAAACAATTTAGTTGATACAGTTAGCAACGAATTAAAAAATGCAAATATCAAAGGCGATAGACTTGACAACTTAAATATTCAATTTAGTTTTATAAAAACTGACACCTCGCTATCTACAAAGAAAGAGGTTCTTAAAAATTTAATTGCCGAGATTGACAAGAACATAAATTCATTTATAAAAACGCATGAATACTTTGATGTTCTTGGGCAGTTGTATGTTGAATTTTTACGCTACGCTAATAGCGACAAAGGATTGGGAATAGTTCTTACTCCACCACACATCACAGAACTATTTTCTGATTTAGCACAAGTAAATAAAAACAGTATTGCTTATGACAATTGCACAGGCACAGGAGGTTTCCTTATCAGTGCAATGAAAAAGATGATTGCAGACGCAAAAGGCGACCAAACAAAAATTAAAGAAATCAAAAAAAATCATTTGTTTGGCATAGAATATCAATCACACATCTTTGCTTTGGCTGTTTCTAATATGTATATTCATCAAGATGGAAAAACAAATATTATAAACGGTAATTGTTTTGACGAGAACATAATGAGTGAAATTAAAGCAATTAAACCAACTGTTGGTTTTTTAAATCCACCATATAAAGCCGATAAAAAAACAGATACCGATGAACTTGAATTTGTATTAAATAATTTAGAATGTTTGGTTGATGGGGGAATTGGTGTTGCCATTGTGCCAATGCAAAGTGCATTGGCACAAACAGGAAAAGTGTATGAACTTAAAAAGAAACTTTTAGAAAATCACACATTAGAAGCAGTATTATCAATGCCAAACGAATTATTTTTTAATTCAAATGTTGGTGTAGTCTCTTGCATAATGATTTTCACAGCATATAAGTCACATCCAGCAAATAAAGAAACATATTTTGGTTATTACAAAGATGATGGATTTGTAAAAAGAAAAATACAAGGTAGAATTGATGCTTTTGGAAAATGGGAAGATATTAAAGCAAAATGGGTAAGCTATTACTTACACTTAAACAGAAAACAAGAAGCAGGTTTTAGTATAAATAAAGTTGTGAAAGCAAACGATGAATGGTGTGCAGAGGTATATATGGAAACGGACTATTCTATATTAAGTAACGAAATTTTTATTGAAACACTTTTACTTTATTCATCTTATCTATTTTTAAATAAAATATCCTTGATAGTTGAAAACAAAAGCGTCAGTAATGATACTGTTCAATTAAAGATAGGAGAATGGAAATATTTTAAGTTGACAGATCTTTTTAAAATAACGGGAAGCAAAACAACCCCGCTTTTAGAATTAGAAGAATACGGACAAGGAAAATATCCTTATGTGACAACACAAGCCACAAATAATGGAGTAAGAGGATGTTATGATTATTATTCTGAAGAAGGAGATGTTTTGACCGTGGATAGTGCTGTCTTAGGTTATTGTTCATATCAAGCATTGCCTTTTTCAGCAAGTGACCATGTAGAAAAATTAATACCTAAATTTAAGATGAATAAATATATTGCTTTATTTTTGACTACGATAATCAATTTAGAGCAATATAGATATAATTATGGTATAAAATGTAGTCAGACAAGAATGAAAAAAGCAATAATAAAATTACCAGCTAAAAACAATCAGATTGACTTTGAACTTATGGAAAACTATATAAAATCGTTACCTTATTCAAGTTCGTTGTAACAATCAATCGAAAAAACAGCTAACCAATCGCTGAAGCTGACGGCGAGTACGCCGCAACTGAGCTTTATCGTTAGACTTAAAATTAACAAATACATTTCAGGAACAATAAAATGAAAATAGTTCAAACAACCCTATTTGAAGAAGACAAAAAAGTGGTATCAGACCACTTTGATGAATCAGTAGATGTTGTCTTTGCTCAAGGTGATTCG